>NZ_JAXIXE010000018.1:0-88045 GCF_036305205.1 Megasphaera massiliensis | reverse complement strand
TACGAAAATGACCTGCACTCCCGAGTAAAACTCGGTATAAACAAATCTAAAGATTTATTTACTGGCGTTCATTCAATCATTGTTCAGTTTTCAAAGGTCATCGTGTCGCCGTAGCGACGACTTGTTTATCTTACCAAACTCGAAGGAGCTTGTCAAGCACGTTTTTGAAATATTTTCAAATCGTACTCGCGTCGGCTGTTGTCTCAGCCGGGCTGTCTTAAGATTTCTCCCTGACAGCTTATTCAGTATACTCCCGTGTAAAGGAATTGTCAAGACTATATGTAGAAAAGATATACAAAAAAAAGACCCGCTTCAAAGAGGCGGGCCTTACAAGATGCGTTATGGATTAGAATTCGGCTTTCCAGATGCCGTGGAGATTACAGGATTCATATACGACGCCGGAATCGACAGCTGCAAAAACGGCTTTCGGAGCTTCGCCCGGTTTCAGGAATTTAACTTCCAGTTTGTCGTCCGTTGCCAAGGCAATCCATTCGATGTAATGTTCTTCGAGCATCGGATGTTCTACGGAACCAACGGTAACTTCGATGGTATCTCCCACGCGTTTTACGTCAGGGATATGTTTTTCTTTGGCTGCGTCGACAGAGCCGACAGCAATCGGCGTTGCGCCTTCTACGATACCGCTGAGTAATGCTACTACATTTTTACCTTCAAGCTGATAGAATTTTACGTCTTTCATGTTAACTCCTCCTCTGTGAATGGTTCAAATATATGATTAATAATAGGGTAAACATAGTTAGGTATTTAGCAACAAAGCTTTATTTTTGTTTTATTCTACCTTATGAAGTCATCCTTGTCAACCGATTCATGCATAATGAGCATGCTTATCATTGAGCAGCGAAAATAAAGGCCCTGACGGAGGTTTTGTCAGGGCCTTTATGTAAGCGGTTATATACTATTATTCTATATCATTATTTGTTGAGGAGAAAGTAAGGTTTAAAACTTAGCGGAGGATGGCACCGGAGATGACCATCTGCTGTACCTGGTTGGTACCTTCGTAAATCTGAGTGATCTTAGCATCGCGCATGTAGCGTTCGACCGGATATTCACGGGTGAAGCCATAACCGCCGAAGACCTGTACAGCATCGGTCGTGACCTGCATAGCGACATCGGATGCGTATTTCTTAGCGATAGCGGCATCGACGGAATAGGATTTAACGTCGGGCTGGGACATTTTCCAAGCAGCTTTATAAACGGCCAGGCGGGCTGTTTCGATCTTGAGTTTCATATCAGCCAGCATGAAGCTGACAGCCTGGAATTTTGCAATCTGTTTGCCGAACTGCGTACGTTCTTTCGCATACTGGAGAGCAGCATTGTAGGCGCCTTCTGCAATGCCGAGTGCCTGAGCACCGACACCGACGCGGCCGCCGTCGAGGGTCATCATAGCAATCTTGAAGCCTTCGCCTTCTTTGCCGAGGAGGTTTTCAGCCGGGATTTTAACGTCCTGGAATACGAGTTCACGCTGGACGGAAGCGCGGATCCCCATTTTAACTTCTTTTTTGCCGTAAGTGAAGCCTTCCATGCCTTTTTCAACGATGAAAGCGCTCATGCCTTTTGCACCGAGGGATTTATCCGTCGAAGCGAATACGACCGTAACGTCCGCTTCACCACCATTGGTATTGAAAACTTTAGAACCGGTCAGGGTATAGCTGCCGTCTTCATTTTTAACAGCAACGGTAGAACCATTCAAAGCATCGGTGCCGGCATTCGGTTCGGTAAGGCCGAATGCGCCGAGTTTCGTGCCTTCTGCCAAGGGCTTGAGGTATTTAGCTTTCTGTTCGGCTGTGCCGAATTTCCAAATCGGCCAGGAGCAGAGCATGGTGTGTACTTCGAAGCTGAGAGCAATAGAGGGGTCGACTTTAGCGATTTCTTCGCAGGCAACAGCCAAGCTGAGGAAGTCCGCGCCGACGCCGCCGTTTTCTTCTTCCCAGGGAATGCCGAGAAGGCCGAGGGTACCCATTTCGTCGAGGATAGCGCGGTCAAAAATTTCTTGTTCGTCGCGATCTTTTACAGTGGGAGCTAATTTTTTTTCAGCAAAATCTCTGGCGAGATTTGCGATATCTTGCTGCATTTCGGTAAGTTTAAAATCCATGGTAGGTGTTCCTCCTAAAAATAGTTCTTATGCCATACTTAATATTTATAAAAAAGGACGCCGCCAAACGGCGCCCTATTTTATGCTTATGGGTGATGATTATTTGCCCTGGAAGTTTTTAGCACGTTTGTTTACAAATGCGTCCATGCCTTCTTTCTGATCGGCCGTGGAGAAGCACAGTGCAAAGACTTCATCTTCATAAGCGATACCGGTGATGACGTCGCAATTGATACCGCGGTTGATAGCCGTCTTAGCGAGCTGTACAGCGATAGGTGCATTAGCCATGATTTCTTTAGCCGTCTGTTTGCAGACATCCATCAATTCAGCCTGGGGAACGACTTTGTTGACCAAGCCGATGCGATAAGCTTCGTTAGCATCGATCATGTTGGCACGGAAGATCAATTCTTTGCCATAGCCGCGGCCAACGACACGGGGAAGGCGCTGAGTGCCGCCGAAGCCCGGGGTAATGCCGAGACCAACTTCAGGCTGGCCGAATTTTGCATTATCCGAAGCATAACGGAAGTCGCAGGCGCAAGCGAGTTCGCAGCCGCCGCCGAGAGCGAAACCGTTGACAGCAGCGATGACCGGCTGAGGAAGGTTTTCGATGCGAGTAAACGTATCCTGGGAAATCTTGCCAAATTTACGGCCTTCAACAGGGTTCTTCGTCGACATTTCTACGATGTCGGCACCGGCTACGAAGGATTTAGCGCCGTCGCCGGTAATGATGACGACTTTGACCGATTCATCGTTTTCGATTTTGCCGACGCAGTCGTTCAATTCCGTAACCGTTTCTGTATTCAAGGCGTTGAGGGCCTTGGGACGGCTGATTGTTAAAATACCGATACCTTCTTCGTTGACGAATTTAATGTTTTTGTAATCCATAATGAAAGCCTCCTAATATAGTTCTAATCGTAACTAACTATGTTCTATTTGTCGGTTCGTCTTGAACCAACCTTGTGACTACAGTATACAAATGACTGACTTGGAACAAAACAGGAAAGGCTTGCCCTTTTTTGCATAGAATTAAGTCCTTGTGAATTTTTTTGTCAAATTCGTTGTTATCGTCCGTGGTATGTGATAAAATGTACATGCTTGTTGAACTTAATTTATACAGCGAATGAATAATTTTCATAACATATTGAAAGATATGTAGATTCCTACATCAATAAAAAAATCCATTCTAAGGAGGCACACCATGATTTCAGATGGATATTCTGCAACGTTAAAAAAGCTCATTTCCTTTACGCAGGCCAAATTTATCGCCCTGGCTGACGTCGTCGGCTATGACGTTTCTTATGTCAATAAGTGGAGCAATGGTACAAAGCTGCCGTCTTCCCGCTATGTAGAGCGGATAAATGAAGATATGGGCCAGTATTTTGCCGAACTCATCGTCAAGTAAAAGAAGAAAGATAAGTTTTTTAAATCCTTCCCCATTCCAGAACATGCGGAAGACCTGGGCTTTGAAATCAGTCAGTACTTATGCTCAGCATATCGGACGACACTACATCAAAACCGGGCTCCGAAAAGCAAAGAAAATCGTCCGTCCATCAAAGTCGTTACGGGCCACCATGATACTTCGGCTTTCTTAGCAGACCTCCTGCAAAAGAGCATCCAGAATCTTGAAGAAGACGGTGAACTCTTGGTACTCGGCGAATTCACTACCATCTGCAGTTCCCGATTCTGGAAATATTTCGAAGGACTTCAGTTCAAAAATAAGCTTGTCGTTCGTGTCGGACTGGACCTTGACAAATTGGAAGCCGACCCAGAGGCTTTGACTAACCTTTATCGCACGTTAGATGAATACCTCGATATTGACTTTGTCTTTTACGACATGAAGGAATCGGCCAATGCCAACCTCATCATCCTGAAAGGATCCTTCGTCGTTCAATATGCGTTGGACCCGCAAATGCGCTTTAAGATGTGCACCTATATCTTCGATGAATCCATGGTATGGGATATTTATGAAAAATTCAGCTTCACCGGCTCTGAACAGAGACCCATCATGTCAACGGCAAGTTCTTTAGGCCTCGATGAATTGGGATACCGCACGGCCTTCTATGCGACGACGCGCTTCTTTTTCTACTTGACCATCGGTTTTGAATTTCTCCTGCCCCACGAAGTTTTCGACAGTATCAGCCAAAACGTATCGCCGGAACGGGCATTTTCCATTCAACGCCTGTGCGTAACCTGGGAAGAAGTCCTCAATGCCGCAGAAATCACCTTCATGATACCGACGACGTCTCTCCTGCGCTACGTCGAATCGGGATATATCTACCTGACCGATATCGAATACAACCTGACGGCAGCAGAGCGAAAAGCCCACATAAAAAGCGTTCTCGAGGGCATGGAAAAGAATCCCAAGCTGACCATGGGCGTCCTCTTGCCCTCCGTTAATGAAGGCTTCTACATGGGAAAGGACCTGTCCTTCTATTCCAACTACAAGACAGGTTTCCTGAAAAAGAACAAGCGGAACATCCATAACGATGCCGATTCATTCTACATCATCAACAGCAATCGCCTTCATTCACTGCTGCTCAACGCCTTCCAAAATATGAAAAACCAGCCGTCGTACCGCCAGTACGACAAGGACGCACTCAATAAGAAATACGAAACGTACAAGCCCCTCATTGAACGGACCGTATCCTTATCCAAATAATAAAATATGCAGGCAACGAAAAACAGGCTCCATGATTCATGGAGCCTGTTTTATATCGCGATTCAGCTTATTTTTTCAAATCTTCTTTCATTTGTTTCAAGCCCATCGGTTCATCTCTAAAGAGGAATGCCGGCATGATTTTGACATCGTCGATAATCGGAGTGAAGCCCATCTGATCGAGGACGTCTTTCTGAAGATCGATGCCCGGTGCAATTTCCGTAAGGTGGACGCCGTCTTCTTTCATTTCAAATACAGCTCGTTCCGTGATGTACAGGACATGCTGTTTATGTTTACGGGCATAGTTGCCGCTGAAAGTAATATGACCGACTTCGGGAACAAATTTCTTGACTTTCCCTTCCTGAAGGATGTGGAGTTCACCGTCTTTGATTTCTTCGCGGAGTTTCCCCGTCGTAAAGGTACCGCAGAAGACAACGCTTTTCGTATTCTGGGTGATATTGACGAAGCCGCCGCAGCCGGCAATGCGCGTACCGAATTTAGAAACGTTGATATTGCCGTCTTTATCGCATTCAGCAAGGCCGAGGCAGGTCAGATCCAAGCCGCCGCCATCATAGAAGTCGAACTGTGTAGCCTGGTCCATATAGGCTTCGGCATTAACCGAGGCGCCAAAGCGGACGCCGCCGAGAGGAATGCCGCCAATAGCCCCGGCTTCGACGGTCATGGTCAGGCTGTCGCCGATGCCTTCTTCGTTAGCAACGGAAGAAACGAGTTCCGGAATGCCGATGCCCAAGTTGATGACCGCTTCATTGCTCATGTTGAGGAGCAAGAGAGCCGCCCGGCGGGCAATGACTTTTTTAGCATTGAGCGGAGCCGGATCGAGGGCTTTGACGGGAATCGTCGTTTCGCCGGTCAGGGACGGATCGTATTCACAATCGAAGGACTGCTGGCGTTTAGCCTCATCGTCAACTTGAACGAGGTAATCGACATAGATTCCCGGTACTTTTACCAGTTTCGGGTCGAGGGTACCGCCTTTGACGATTTTTTCGACCTGGACGACGACAGTGCCGCCGCTGTTATGAACGGCCTGTGCTAAAGGCGTTGCGTCAAAGGGAGACACTTCCTTGCTCATGACGACGTTGCCCCATTCATCGGCATAGGTGCCGCGGATAAAACCGACGTTCATATCCATACGCGGATAGAAGAGTTGTTCATGACCGTCGATTTCGACGACTTTGACGAAGTCTTCTTTGGTAACGTCATTGAGGCGGCCGCCGCTGATGCGTGGGTCGGCAAAGGTATCGAGGCCGACGTGCGTAATCGTGCCCAGGCGATGGGCCGCCACGTCGCGGAAATACTGAGCCAAGGTCCCCTGAGGCAGGTTGTATGCCTGAATCTTATTGTCGTTTACCAGGGCCTGGAGGGCGGTAACAGCATTCCAGTGACCTAAGATGGCTTTTTTCAGCATGCCTTCATGGGCGAAGTGATCGCCGCCGCGGCCATCGGTATTCCCCTGGGAGGCAGCGTAGATAAGGGTCAAGTCTTTCGGAGCACCGCTTTCTAAAAACCGTTCTTCAAGGGCACTGGTCAAGGCTTCAGGCTGACCGGATCCAACAAAACCGTTTGTCGTTACGACGTCGCCGTCTTTTACCAGCATTGCCGCTTCTTGAGCTGTAATTATTTTCACTTGTTTCATGTCTTCCATCTCCTATGTCTCACGTTTCATGACGTGTTCTTCGTGATTTCAGTATACAAAAGGTTGGAGTGGAATAATACATGAAAAGGATGGACTATTTTTGTATGAAAAAATTCCAAGAAGTCAAATTATTCAGCTTCCAGGGCATTCCAGGCTTCATCGGCCCGTTCGACGAACATATGACGGATGGCATCGTTTTCACCGAGACCGTGGATATAAGGGGTAACGGTAATGCCTTCTTTTTCAAGAATGCTCTTATGGGAATCTTCTTCGGTACCGGCCATATCATTGTTGGCATGGTCGCCGGCAACCATCATCATCGGCATGAGGGTAACGTGTTTGATGCCTTTAGCTTTAAGCATGGGGATGACCGTATCCAAGTGAGGCCAGCCTTCGACGGAATAGATGTAAACGTTGCCGAGTTTTGCCGAATCGAGACGGTTCTGAACGACGGAATAGTAGGCATTGGCCGGATGGGGCGTACCGTGGGCCATGACCAGAACGGCCTCTTGGTCACCGATTTTAGGGAACTGGGTCGAAAAAGCTTGGACGAATTCTTCCACGTCGTCGCGCTGATCTTCTTGGCCCATCCAATAGAGAATCGGCGTACCGAGGGTCATTTTCTTGAAGTCATTCTTATAGAGGTCAAAAATGGCCGAATCATAGGCGTATTCCATACCGGGGATGACGTCGAGGGAGGTGATGGCAACGCGGGTATAGCCGTCTTTTTTCAGCTGTTCCAAGGCTTTTTCCGGCGTCGGGATATCAAGACCTTCTTTGGCTTTAATGCGGTCGACGATGATATGAGACGTAAAGGCTACGACGACTTTTTGATTCGGATGAGCTGCCTGAATGTCAGAAACGGTCTTGTCGATTGTCTTCTGGCGGCTGTCTTTGTAGGTCGTACCAAAGCTGAGCACTAAAATAGCGTCTTTATTGGCGACGTTCTGCATGGCCGGGTTATTGTAGGTACGGACGCCGATTTCAGCGGCCTGTTTTAAAGCCGGCGTAGCATCTTTAACTTCCGGGTTGAGGGTGTAACCGGCAGCAAAAGAGGTGGCGCCGAAGGCACCCATAGACGTAATAGCCAGGGACAGGATCAAGGCGGTTTTCAATTTTTTACAACGCATAACAATCTCTCCTTTAAATAAAAAAGTAAAATTATATACATTAAGCGTTCACCATCGAATGATTCCCATAAAAAAAGAGCCTCGCACAGATGTTCATGACATCATGCGAGACTCTTCCTAGTCTATATCGTCGTAAGTTCTGACTATCAATCGCCATCCCCATCGCTCGCAGGTCAATCGGTGATTTTTAACCAGGCAGTTCTTCTGGCTCGGAATCACAGCCTTGCTGCGCCTTCCCATACGTTCGTACAGTGGCATCATAGCAGCCGGGCTCCTCCTTACAGCGGCGGGACCGCGCCGGTCTTTCACCGGACTTCTCTATTGAGCTTACGCACCTGATATACGCTATGTATTTGTTAAAGAAATAGTAGTTGACCGATTCCTTATCTTATAAAACCAAGGTCGGAGCTACATAGGTACGAGCCAGTAATTCCTGGTTGAGGGAATAGAGGCCCTTAGCATCTTTACCAAACAGTTCATATTTTTTAAGCAGGTCGTCGGCATTCTTTTCTTCTTCGCCCTGTTCTTTGACGAACCAGTCGAAGCACTGCATGGTGCGGTAATCATGGACGCTGTCAGCGGCATGATAGATTTTATTGATTAAGGAAGTTACATACTGTTCATGAGCCAGGCCTTCTTTGAGGACGGCTTCCGCGCTTGCAAAGTCATTCTGCGGCTGTTTAACGGCTTCAAAGATAACTCTTTCGCCGTTGTTGTGCAGATAAGTCCGCATCAACATGGCGTGGTCATGTTCTTCCTGAGCCTGGATATCGTACCAGTTAGCAAAGCCGTCGAGACCGTTGTCATAGAAGTAGTTGGCAAAGGACAAATACAAATATGCAGAGAAAAATTCTTCATTGATCTGAGCGTTAATTAATTCTTTTACTTTTGCATCAAGCATAGTAATACCTCCTTGTTTCCTTTCTGAAAACTCGTATAAAACGGGCTTTTTATTTAAGCAACTTTATTATAACACATTTTGCAGGTTCTGAAACCTATTTTTATCTATTTTCTAAAGAAAATCAATATTAATTAGTCAGAACCGGGTCCTTTATGGTGACTGTGGCTGCCATCCTTGTAATTGACATGGATGGTCCCCATGTGGACCTTACCATCGACAATCGACAAAGCGTCGGTCGAAACGTCACCGAAAAACATGGATATGACGACATCTTGGAAATGGAGGTCTTTGCCATCCTGAGCAAAGGAACCGGAAATGCCTCGGAAGGGCAGGCCATGGTAACGTCCCGGCCCGGACCAAAAATCTCCATAAACAGCTTTCGTTCCAGTCGTGCGATTTTCTTCCATATGAAGATTGAGGTCGACATCGCAACGCAAAAACAGGTCATGGGCAGCAATGCTCCCCTGAAGCTGGGTCCCTACGATATCCGCTGTGTAAGATTTATCATCTAAATTGACCTGCCCCCGTCCCTTCATAGAACCGCCGAAAACACCGGCCGTCACATCACGGATATCAAGAAGGCCTTTTTCATAGTGAACCTGACCTTTGACGTCGGTAAATACTAAGGTCGTAATATCGAGCTTATCCATCGTCAAAATCCCGTCAATGACAGGTTTATCTAAGGGGCCTTTTATGTCAGCCGATACGGTCGCCGGATCGTCGATATCGAGACCTGCTCCGAGGGATTTCGGATTGCAGTCGGTCAGAAGCAGGAATAAGTCGTACTGCGGTGTTTCCGGTGCAAAGTCGATACTGCCCCGAATGCGCAAGGATTTAGCAGCCACGGTCCCGGAAAAAGGGCCGGCCTGCAAATTGATATCGGTCTTGCCTTTAGTATGGATATCCGCGTCCAAATCGACATCTTCTATGGTGAAGTGACGGTCCGGGGACTCCGCCTCGATGGTACTGTGACGTAGTACGACACGACAGTTAAAAGGACGATTTCCCTTAGGTCCTGTCAGTTCAATGACCTTCTGCCCTTTTTTCTCGCTGTCGCCGAGATTAGACTTGATGTGCTGCAATTCCATCTTGTCATTAAAAATCAGGTGGAGGTAGGCATTATTCAGGGTCACTGTTTCAAGGGTTTTGGTCCCAATGCGCCCGGTAAGGATATCGCTTATCTTGACGGTAAACTCTCCGTCCGGGACCTCTACCAACTTCTTTCCGTCCTCATCGACCCAGAGCAGGTTTTCAAAGGAAACGGTCCCACCCGGTGTCGCTGTCAGTCGTTCCACCGTGACCGTCCCCGGGAACAATTGGCGTTCGGCAACGGTCTTATTAAAAATATCGGCAGCCTTGTAGCTCATATAAAAGCACAGTCCATAAAGGGCTGCAGCTAATACAAAGAAGACCACGAAGCCTCGTATAAATTTTTTCTTATGACGACGAACCCAATTACCCACGCGAACCTCCATAGCTGCTGTATTTTGAACAAAACATAAAAATCAAACCGCAAAATGCTAAGAAATGAGTCATTTACAAGTTTACTATTTCATTAAACAAATGGCGATTTCAAAATAAAAATCGGCATAGTTACCGCTATTATCGTCATATCAATCGATGTAAACCCGTTTCATTTTCATCTTACCAAAGAGTGATGT
Organism: Megasphaera massiliensis; assembly: GCF_036305205.1. Classification (NCBI taxonomy): domain Bacteria; kingdom Bacillati; phylum Bacillota; class Negativicutes; order Veillonellales; family Veillonellaceae; genus Megasphaera; species Megasphaera massiliensis. The sequence continues at coordinate 77,936 of NZ_JAXIXE010000018.1, read as the reverse complement.
CGAAGGCCGTATCCGATATCAAAAATGCTGCCCCCGGAGAGACAGCATTCATAAAAGTTTTTAATACCATTCGTTGATCCAGTTTTTTTCTGTCGGGAAGAGCGCCTGAAGAGCCTTTAAGGCCGTATCCGAACCTTGGAGTTTTTCATTGAATACCAGGTCGTTTACGTCCATGGCACCAAAGACCAATAAGGCCAGAGTTCCGATAGGCATGGTAACATCAGCATCCTTTGACATTTCTCGGGTAACAATGCCCCTGCCCCCGGTTACGGTTAAGGTAAAGGTACCGCAGTTCCAATCGGCCAAGGGATCTTCCGTATGGAAGGTAACTTTCCCATCGGCACGATACGGCTGCTGTTCCAAAGCCCCTTTGACGTCGACAATGCGGCCGGTCATGAAGGGCATCGTTTCATGGCCCGATTTTCCATCGGGATAGAAGCGATAGGACTGGTCGTGAATGCCTTCGTTCCACTGAAAGGCTTCGCCTTGAGAACGATGGTTATACATATAACCGAGAAGGCCGGCCTTGCCTTTACGAGAGGTGTAAACAAATTCACCACTGACAATCGTCGGTTGTCCCAATTGATAAAAGGCATATCCAATAGGCGTATCGCCATCGAAACAGACGGCAATATTGCCTTCTCCCAATTGAGCATCGATATGGCTGCGCCAGCTTTTTTCATCACGCAGAGCATAGCCGGAAAGCCCCTTCGTATAGCCGTCATACACTGCTGCCAAGTATGGCCATTGGTCGCTGCTGTTGACGAAGGCATAGCGGACGGTACGATCCGTCAACGGGCGCAGGGCTTCAAGGGGCAGCGTTTCTTTCCACTGATGGCAATAGAGTTCATAGCCATAGGGCTGATAGAAACCGGCCTTACTGGGCATGAGGATATTGACGTAATGGCCGCGTCTTTTCATCTCTGTGAGAGCCGCCGCCAACAGTTTACCGCCAATGCCTCCGCGCCGAGCTGCCGGATGGGTGGCCAGGCCGACGATATAAGACGTATCAATGGCCTTGCCCCTTAGGGACAGTGTGTAGGGATTGAGGTGCGTCAGGCAGGCCATCTCATCATCTTGAAAACCCATAAGAACATTTTCCGGCTGATAAAAATGGTTGAAATACCACTGGAAGAACGGGTCTTCCCGATGTTCAAAACAGTAGTCCCATAGGCTTTCGACGAGACCTCGGTCTTCAGGAGAAGCCAAGCGGAAATCCATAAAAAAGCCCCCTTATTTCTTACGCAGCGTGACGTCGTACTTTTCTACGAAATGGTCGGGATTATACGATTCCTTGGAATGGCGCAGGCCGGGAATCCCCATGTCTTCTTCACGGTTGATGTAGGTCGTATGGCCCCAGGCGTGGACAACGAATTCATGGTTAATAGCCTGGTAAAGACCGCGGATCGTAGGATCACTCTTTTCAAAGTGGATGATAGCCGTATCATCGTTGAGCATTTCGCCGATGGAAAAGGCCACGATTTTATTGTACATGCGGATAGCACCGCCCGTAGGCTGCAGTACCGACCAGTTATTAAAGACTGTTTCGATAGCGTGGCGTTCACCTAAGAGTTCATCGTCGTCATCGCCGTCTTCGTGCTGATTATACCAAGTCTTTTCGGCTTCGAGACATTCGTCAAAGATATCTTCTGTAATGGGCACATATTCCCAGTTACCGATATATTGATTTCGGAAGTGATTGAGATTATTTTTCTTCTGACGGAATTTTTTACCGGATAAGTTAATCAGGCTCTGAGTCAAGTACACGTATTCGTAATTGTCCCGGTCAGGTGTGAAGTCATAACAGTCTTCACAGAGGGCCTTGATTCGTTCGACAGCGGCCGGCGTAACACCCTTCATGAGAAAGGGATAGCCGTGTTCTTCGAACCATTCATGCATGCGCAGGACGCCTTTGACAAAACTGCCGTCCTTACGAGCAAACGGTGGAATCCAGAACTGCTTTTTACCGCGGCCGGAACGTACATAGAGGACGTTATCTTCTTCAGCCCACTGGATTTCATAGGGCTTTTGCCAAGCAAATAAGGTCATAAAGGTCGCATCAGCCTGTTCATACCGCTTTTCATTAAAATAGGCATCGATGAGCGGTTTATCTTCTAATCTAAATTCTCTGAATTGAATAATAGTAATCTCCCCCTAAAAGTTACAGCACCTTAGATACATAAGGATTGTCATTAATATAAAAACGCCAGGGAAAATGCTTCCCATGAGTTGCGTAATCGATATTAATGCGCGTCGTCTGCACGATATCAACGGCAGACCCGGTGTCATCATGAGCAATATAAAGGCTGGGCCCCGTTAAATCAAGCTCATTATGCACTCTTGTGATTCCAAAAGCCTGACAGAGCTTCCCCGGCCCGTTTGTCAGGTTCTTGCCGAGCTTCTTAGCCTTGCGGCGCTCGGCCATCAATTCCATTCCAATGACCGGTTCGACAGCGCGAACAAGGACAGCCTGCCCCTGTCCGGACGGACCGGTAACGACATTGAAACAAGAATACATTCCATAGATCAAGTAAACGTAGCTAATACCGCCCCTATGAAACATGGGAGCCGTTCGGCCGGTCAGGCCGCGAAAGCTATGAGAGCCGTCGTCAGCTACGCCGTCACAGGTACAACCGTAAGCTTCTGTTTCGACAATTCGTCCGGCACAAAGGCCTTCCGGGGTCTTATGAACAAGATATTCTCCCAGAAGCCTTTGGGCAACGGTTACGGCATCGGATAAAAATTCCCGGGGCGTCCAAATAGGGCCTATCATGATTTTTTCCGGTATCCTAAGGAATGTGAAATTTCATAAGCAAATTGACTGGCTTTAAACAGCATCTTTTGACGAATAGAGTCATAAAAACGCATAGACGGACCGGCAATTGTCAAGGAAGCAATGACCTGCCCTTCGAAGTTAAAAATAGGAACAGCCAGGGCAAACAAGCCATGTTCGCTTTCATCCTGCGTAATGGCATAGCCGTTATGGCGAATGGAAGCAAACTCTTCTTCAGACATGTTGCCGTATTTATCGATATAGCCTTGGCGTTCGTCATCATGAGCCCAGGCCAAAAGCACCTTGCCGGCAGCTCCCTTGTAAAGGGGCAGGGACTCACCGATAGGAATGACCCGTCGAAGTGAGTGAGTGCTTTCTACATGATCGAGGCAGATGCGAAATTCACCTTCCGCAATATAGATACTGACTGTTTCATTAAACAACTGTTGTAAACGTCGTAAATAAGGTTTAGCCAAGGTGACCACATTTTCCGTCCAGTGCGACGAGTATCCGAGAGCCAGCGCCTTAGGTCCCAGGCGGTATTTCTTGGATGCATCGCTGCGAGTCAGGTATTGACGGCGTTCCAGCGTGTTTACAATGCGGAATGCCGTCGACGTGTTCAGGCCCGTATGCTCGGCGATTTCCTTTAAGGTCATCCCCGTATTGCACTCGACGAACAAATCGAGGACATCAAGGCTTTTTTCCAGAGATTTCAATAAACTGCTCTGATGTTCATCTTTGCCCACTGGCCTCACCCTCCCTTGAAATTATGACTTTACACTCATTCCGATTTCCAGTGAATCAGGCGGATCGGAAACGACAATATCGCCTTCTTGAAGGCCATCTAAAATGACGACGCGGCCGTCCGATTCATCGCCGGTCAATACGGACCGAGCATCGGCTAAACCGCTGCTGTTAACGATGTAAACGAAATCACCGCTGTCCTTGGTACGGACAGCTGTCTTCGGAACGGTAATCTGTGAAACTTCCTGCGGCGTGGCAATGCGGACGTGGTAAAATTCACCGGGAACAAAGAGATTCTTGGCGTTATTAAAGGTAACTTTTGCCATATAGGAACCGGTTGACGGATCTTTTTCGGTTGCCAAGTAGGTCAATTCACCCGTTTCCGTTTCGCCGGAAGGCGCAATGATGGAAATTTGCAAACTGCCTGCACCCTTAGCCTCCGACAAGGCCTTAACATACATTTCCGGTACGGCAAAGGTAGCAACCAACGGTGACATCTGTTGAATCGTCGCCAATACATTGCCGGCAACGGCGATAGACGGATTGTCGGATACGGCCGTTACCCGCCCTTCGATAGGCGAATAAATCGTCGCATTCCCCAGCATGTCGCGAGCCGTCTGAATGGCTTGCTGGAGCTGAGCAATTCGTTCTTGATTGACCGGTGCCGCTTCAGGAACCTGGACAGTCTGAGTGCCGCCGCCTGAATCGGCCATCATCTGATTGTATTCAACCTTGGATAAGGCCCCCATATTATACCAGGCTTTCAATTCAGCCCGACGGCCGCCATTATCGCTGCTGCCGCTGTCCGGAACGGTAACCGTCCGATACGTCGGAGCCGCTGCCGCAGACGCCGCTACCAGTTCGGCTTCAGCTTGACTGACACTTTGTTGATATGGGGCAGCATCGACTTGGGCGACGACGTCACCGGCTTTTACCTGCTGACCGACGGCCAGCGGAGTCGATACCAGCTTTCCCGATATTTTTGGAACGATGTTGGTTACATTCAAAGCCGTAATATTTGCATCTAAGGTCAGGGCTACGGGATGGTTCGACTTGGAAACCGTCTCTGTTTCCGTAGATACGCTGTTACCGCATCCCGACAGGACAGAAACCGCGAAGACCGCAGTACAGGCCAATACAGCCCATTTCTTTAATTTCACGATATCCCTTCTTCGCATACGTTAAAAAAACGTGTAATACAACGTAACCAGCACGACGCCGGGCAGGCCAAACAGACCCATAATAAGGCCTGTTGCCAGCGTAATCGGAACGTGCTGAAAACCAAAAAGATAGCCGAAATGATTGACGCCGTATAATACGATAAGGCCAATGATGACATTGACCACGAGATGGCGCATAGGCGTCAAAATCACCTTATGCACCAAATATAAGATAACGACGCCGATGGCTATCGACAGATATTCCATACCTTCCTCACATTTCCTGCCGATTGGCAACGGCACCTGCCAGTGTCGCTTCGTCGGCATATTCGATATCGCCGCCCATAGGAAGTCCGCGGGCGATACGAGTTACGCGAATGCCGGCCGTCTTGATGAGACGCGACAAATACAAGGCCGTTGCTTCTCCTTCCACATCCGGGTCGGTGGCCAAGATAACTTCCTTTACATCGGTATTGCCCAAACGCTGCAGCAATTCTCGGATGCGCAAATCCTCGACATTAACTCCGTCCAAAGGAGAAAGGGCTCCGTGAAGGACGTGATATAAGCCGTGGTAATCACCGCTTCGCTCGATAGCTTGGACGTCCTGCGGCGTTTCTACGACGCAGATTGTCGAATGGTCGCGGCTGGTATCACTACAGATAGGGCAGGGGTCCTGAGAAGACAAGTTGAAGCAAACCGAGCAAAAGTGCATATTTTCCTTAGCATCGCGAATGGCATTGATAAATTCATCGACGCGGCCCGTCGGCTGCTGAACGATGTAATAGGCCAGCTTCCGAGCCGTTTTAACGCCAATCCCCGGCAGGCAGCGGAACTGCTCGGTAAGCTTGTCTAACGGCGTATCCATTAGAACATTCCCGGCAGGTTCATCCCGCCTGTAATCTTGCTCATTTCCTGAGCCATCATGTCGTCAACTTTCTTATTGGCTTCATTGACGGCAGCTACCATGAGGTCTTCCAGCATTTCTGCATCTTCCGGGTCGATGATGCTCGGATCGATGTGAACGCTTTCGACATTTTTTTCACCGTTCATGACGATGGTCAGGACTCCGCCGCCGACCGTCGCTTCTACGGTGCGTTTTTTCAAATCTTCCTGCAGTTTCTTCATTTCCTTCTGCATCTTCTGTACTTTTTTCATCATGCCTTGCATATTTCCACCAAACATTTGATATCCTCCTGTTTCTTTCAAGCTTATTTTTTATTTTCTATATATATATTACAATCTCCCACCGTTTTAATCAATGGCCCGAGAGCGGCCCTTTCATCGGCGTTCATGTCGTCGACAGAGGCCGGCTGCCACACTTCTTCGTCGGATTCGGGCAAGGCTGTAGGAGCTTGAATATCGGTTTCAGGTATTTCCGACAGCGGTTCAGGTTCCGGTTCCGGAGGTCGGACGACTTCCGGGACTTCAGGGACGACCGACGCTGCCGCTACGGATTTATGCTTTTTTTTTTCGTAAGTCTTCAGCTCATCGTCCCCTTCAAGGAACCCCTGCATATGATAGGCCCCTCCGAGGACAGAAGACAAGGCTTCATCGGTAAGTTTAAAGTAATCTTCGCGATTCGCCCGTTTAACCATGAAGGCCGTCTTAAAGGCGACGATAACCTGCCCATCGCCGATGTAAACGACGCGTCCATTGCGGATACAGGATAGAACAGCTTTCTTCTTCTCTTTGTCGAGGATGGCACACATCTTATCCCAAACGTTCTGATAATCAGCCGATACGACAGGAGCTGCATCCGAAGCTGCCGACTGAACCGGCGCCTTCGTTTCAGGCACATTCTGATGAGCCGGCACTGCCGTCTGTTCTGCCGATGGAGAAGTCGGCTTTTGATTGGATTGCCTTGAGGGGACAGCCGCAAACAAAGCATCTTTTCCGGAAGTTCGTTCGACAGACGGCGCCATTCGTTGAACCGATGTAAACTCATCATCGGGAAAGGGAACGGCTTCTTCCGGAACACTAAATGATTGATAATCGTCTTCTTCCGGTACGGGGATCGCCTCGTGATGCTGCTTTTTAGGCGCCGGCTGCAGGATATGTGCCCCCGTATCAACAGCAGTTACAGGCTGTGTTAATTTACGGGCCGCCATGAGCAGCCCCATTTCAACGGCAATGCGCGGAACCGGCGACGTTTTCGCCGTCAGTAAAGCCTGCTGCAACACATCGACGACTTGAAAAATAGTTTCCGGCGAGGCAGACTGCGCTTGTTTACGAAGTTCCCCCATGCTGTCACTATAAGCCGAAAGCGTATCTGATCCGGGTGCTGCCTGACAGAGCATGAGAGCCCTTAAATGGGCTAAAATCTCGGTCAGGATCACCCTCGGTTCTTTGCCCAGTTGGATGATATCGTCGACGCCTTTGATAATGACGTCGCTTCGCCCGTCAAAAATAGCCTGGGACAGAGAAAAGAGCCAATCTTTTCCTATGAGGCCCAGTAAATCGCGAACGAGTTGTTCATCGACGGCACCGGAAGCATTGCTGACGCACTGGTCGAACATGCTCAGGGCATCGCGCATGCCGCCGTCGGCTTGGACGGCTAAGATATGGGCGGCCCCTTTCGTCAGTTCAATCTGTTCCTGCTCGGCAACGTAGAGCAGGCGATGGGCAATGTCAGCACTCGTAATACGGCGAAATTCATATCGCTGGCACCGCGATAAAATAGTCAGGGGAATCCGTTCCGGTTCCGTCGTCGCCAAAATAAAGATGACGTGAGCCGGCGGTTCTTCTAGTGTCTTCAACAGAGCATTAAAGGCTTCTGTCGTCAGCATATGAACTTCGTCGATGATATAAATTTTCTTATGCCCTTCAACAGGCATAAATTTTATCGTTTCCCGCAAGGTGCGGATATCTTCAATACTGCGGTTAGAGGCGGCATCGATTTCGACGACATCCAAGGATTCGCCGCTCATAATATGGAGACAGGCTTCACAGGCATTGCAGGGGTGAGCCGTCGGTCCATGAACACAGTTCATAGCCCGGGCAAAGATTTTGGCCGTACTCGTCTTGCCGGTCCCGCGAGGGCCCGAAAAGAGATAGGCATGAGCAACCTTGTCCGTCTCTATCGCTTTTTGCAATGTCTCCGTAATATGGGACTGGCCGACAACATCTTCAAATCCCTTAGGCCTCCATTTACGGTATAGTGCAATGTATGCCATCGATACCTTTCCTTCCGTATATGAAAAAAAGCAGCTAACCGCTGCTTTTACCAACTGAAAAGTACTCGTGTATGGTAACCCGCCAGGTTTCCTCGTGGCACATGGAAAGATCTACTTATTGCTGCTTCCTCTCGGACCTGACAAGGTTCATAGGTTCCCATTGCACAAGCCCCAACGGATTACCACGCACCAGTACTCTTATTAAGTTAGCTACATTATTATATCGTGAAAAATCGATTTTGGCAAGAAAATTTCTAAAAAAATCAAGAATTTTTTTCAATGAGTCCCAGTCAGCCCTTATTCCGTATATAAAAACTCGCATGGCATCTGCCATGCGAGTTTTATCTACGATTTCAAAGCGATGAAGCTGAATCTTAGTATTGATGCCAAATATCGACGCGGCGATTATCGGCACGACCTTCTTCAGTGTCATTGGTGCTGGCCGGATCGGTCTTGCCTTTGTAATCGAGGACCATCTGAGAGGCCGGAACGCCCTGGCTTTCTGCATAAGTAGCGACGTTGTCTACGCGGCGTTTCGAGAGGTCATCGTTGTAAGCGTTGCTGCCTTTAGCATCGGTATTGCCGACGAGTTTAAAGGTGTCGTTCGGATAGGCTTTAGCAACCTGGACGAAGTGGTCCATCTTTGCTTTTTCAGAAGCAAGAGGCTGATCTTCGTCAAATCCGAAGTGAACGCTTTCGAGGTAGTAGTCGTTAGCCGGAGCCTGGGTCGGAGCCGGAGTATAAACCGGGGCCGGAGCCGGTGCCGGTGTGTAAACCGGAGCTGCCGGTTCCGGAGCTTCTTCCTTAGGACCGCCGCCAAAACGATAGGAAACACCGGCAATGAAGCCCTTGTAAGAGATGTTGGCATCGTCATTTAAATCGCCTTTATCACCAAGTTTGGTGTTTAAATAACGATAACCGGCATTGACGTCGAGATCCGGCGTGACATGGTAGCCGAGACCGGCTTCCCACATAGTCGTACTCTTGGTACCCAAAGCACCTTTTGCGTAAACGTCGAGTTTATCAGCCAAAGGAGCTTTGGCAATCAAGCCGATCTGAGCGATGTTGTTCGTATCAGATGTCGAATAACCGCGACCGCTCAATTCATTTTCAATGCGGCTCCAGCCGGCATAGGCTGCGAAGTTCTTATTGATGGAGTAAATGGCGTTTACTTCCTGCTGAGAACCGTCGGTACCAATACCAAGCGTTTCATTGTTGCCATCGGATTTCAGGCCATAGTAGTTATACTGAAGGCCCCATTTATCCGTAAGGCCATAGGTTACGCCGCCCTGGAAATTCCAGTTTGTATCAGTGCTGACATCACCGCCTACACCAACGACTTTATCAGCATCAACGGAAGCCTTGGTATTCCAGGCGCCCAAATCAACCTGCCACTGTCCCTGTTCCCACTGCGTCTGCGGCGCAGCAAAAGCCAAGGATGCAGAGCATGCTGCCATAACAGCAGCCAAGACTAAAGATTTTTTGTTCATCATCAATCCCTGCTTTCTTATTTGAATTTAATATTGTCGCTTACGACATTATTATTTCATAGTATACCATATTTGTTTTACAATACAGTTACATTTTGCAATGCATTTTCATCATTACTTAAGAATTCCGATATCTTTTAAGAATCTATTTTCCCAACGTATGAAAGAATCGCATCTAAGACAGCCGGCAGTTTCTTCGATACACTTTCGATATTGACCCGTTCCGTTCTTTCATGGAGGTCTTTCCCCCAAGGACCTAAGAGCATAAAGGGGATTTGAAGTTTCTTAAGGCTGTTTAAGTCGAAGGGATAGGCTTTCCCCCATAAGAGGAGGTTCTTTTCAATCATCTTTTCATTAAAATTCGGATCGACGCAGCAGTAACTGCAGTCGGAAACGCCGTTAAAGTAACGGTTAAACCGGATGGATTCCATAGCGGACAATTTTTCCAACAACCCGGTAAACTCCGAATTTTGCGCGGCCATGCTGTCGGCTGCCGGATAATAGGGCGGAGCAAAGGCCACAACGGCCATGGGAATCGTAATACCGGTAAAATCAAGAATCTGTTCTAACAGGCGAATCGTTTCTTCAACATACGTACTCTTTCCTTCTTGGAGCGATACAAAGGATGCCTGTTTAGCAGCCTGATAAAAAACATCGAAGCCGGGATAGGCCATGGCCTGCTGCATGAGTTCGTCAGCACTGAGGACATCCATAGGGAAGTCCCTCCCCATATTCTGAGACAAATCGTGAACGGCCCGCCTCGTTTCTTCCAACAAGACATACATCACGTCATCCGGTGTCTTTTGATACGTAAGGAGATTCAAGGCCGCCGCGACGCGCTGAGGCAGGGTAACATCATACCGTTCCTTTCGGTCGCGGAGGTAGACCCAGGCCGGCGGCGGTGTCTGCTCACCGTCACAAGAATCGGTCAATTCTTTATTGCCTTCCGTATTGGCAATGAGTTGGGACAAGACGCCTACCGGATTGATTCCCGTATCATAGAGTCCGATGTGAACAGGTTTACCTTGAACCAAGACGACCGGCTGTATCTTGCCGACCGTTCCGGTAAACGAAATGATCTCGTCCTTTACCTTACGGTTCGGTTCACTGTCGATGAGGATATCGTACGTCAGGCGATAGGAATTGCGCAGTTCATTGAGCAAGGTGATGGCTGTCCGCATCCCGGCCGAATACGTTTCTTCGTCTGGAAGGGAAAGATACAGTAAACTGGCTTCTCCCGGATGTTTAGCATAGTCTTCAAAGACGGCCAATTGAGCAGCGGCGCCGCCTTTCATATCACACGAACCGCGGCCGAACAGCCATTCTCCGCTTTCAAGGTCACGGCGTACGTCTTCACTCATGTCTTTATGGGACAAGGCTTTTTTCAGTTCTTCCGGATCAAAAGCCTGGTCGCGCAGATTGCCGTATACTTCAATATCGACGACGTCATGATGATTCATAAAAATAACGGTACGACTGCTTTTCCCCCGAACCAATCCGTAGACGACGGATCGTTCACAGCGGTCGTTCGGTACGTGAATGAGTCCGCTGATAACATCCATTTCGGCAAAGAACTTTTGTAAATACTGTTCAATCTGTCGTTCTTTTGGCGTATTCGTCTCGCTGTCGATATGAATCATTTCCTGCAAAATTTCCATAATTCTTGATGCCTGTGCCATAAAGACACCCCCTTCTATTTAAAAATCCACTTTTTGCGCGATACGTAATTCCATACGGTAACGATGGCGCTGGCCATGATTTTTGAAATCATCGGATTTAAGCCCAAAAATGCCGGCGATGTAAACAGCCACATAAGCAGCAGGTTCCAGCCAAGGCCCATAGCACTGACGACGAACACCAAGGATACTTCCGTTCCTCGCTGATAACGGCTGCCGCTGTCAAAGACGAAGCGATTGCAAAGAATATAATGATACAGTGTCGACAAGGCAAAAGCCATGGTCGTAGCCGTTAAGACGGTCTGCGTCTGTACGGAAAAAACAAGGGCCGCCGACAGCAGCCTGAAAAAAATATAAAACAACGACCACTCTAATATGGCAGCCGAACCGCCGACCAAAAGGTACATAAAGATTTTCATGTACTCATTATCCGTGTAGTCAAATCCAAATATTTTCTTTTGCTTCATGGTTCCCCCAGAATCCTGCTTTCTTATTTTATCAATCTCATTATACGGCAGTAGATACAGAATTGCTACATCCTGACCTCTTTTCTTTTATTTCAAAAAAAAATTGATAGCTATATATACTGAAATATGATAAAATATATAGTAATTAGTAATACGAAATATTTTCAGAAAGAAGGAAGATATCCGGTGGATTACACGAGATGTATTAACTTTTTACTAACTATTTCACAACATGAAGTATTTTTAATTTTTTCCGAACACTTGGCAGAATTCGGCATTACCCCCGGTCAATACGGCGTACTGGCCTGTCTTTGGAAAAATGAAACCCTGACGCCAAAGGAAATCGCGACGATTCTGCGAGTCGAAAACTCAACCATTTCCGGCGTCCTCGACCGAATGCAAAAACGGGGCCTTATCGACCGCATCCTGGACCCGAAAAATCGCCGCAGCATCCGAGTCAGACCGACGGAAGCCGGCATGGCCATCCGAGAACCGGTGCAGCAGAAAATCGAAGAATTAAATGACTTGGTTTTCAAAGATTTTACGCCCAAAGAGCGCGAAGATGCCTTGAACATCCTGACCCGAATCGGAAGAGTATGTTCAACAGAACTAAAAGAATAGCCGAAAAAGGTACTGCCTCGTCTGAGTCAGTACCTTTTTTCACGAACTTTTTATTTTTATACGATGCCGGTCAGCATATAGAAGAATACACCGAAGAAGGCAATGATAACTTTTAAGATCGTAATGGCAAACATATCTTTATAGGCTTCACGATGAGTCAGACCGCAAATAGCCAAGGTCGTGATGACGGCGCCATTGTGGGGAAGGCTGTCCATACCGTCCGATGCCATAGCGGCAATACGGTGGACGACTTCAGCAGGAATGCCGACAGCTGCCGTTTCAGCCAAGAAGTGCTGACCGAAGATATCGAGGGCAATACTGAGGCCGCCCGAAGCAGAACCGGTAATACCGGCCAAGATGTTGACCATTAAGGCAACGTTGAAAAGGGGCATGCCCTGACCAATCCCTAAGAGGGCATCGGCGATTTCCATGAATCCCGGCAAAGATGCGATGACGTTGCCGTAACCGACTTCGGAAGCCGTATTCATAATAGCCAGGAGAGATCCTAAAGCACCGGCATTAAGAGCCGCTTTGATGCTCGTATTTTTGGACATGAATTTACGTCCTGTTGCACTGGCAATGATAATGGCTGCCAAGAGGCCTATGACGAGAGCCCAAATGGCGACGACATTGTGAACACCTTTAGCCAGAAGAGGAACATTCATGCTGCGGAAGGGGCTCAATAAAGATTCATCCCACTGGAAAATCATAGAGAAATAGAAGTTTAAAACTAAGACGACGATAAGGGGAATAATGGACAACTGCCAGGGCGGAAGTTTGGCTTCCGGATCGATGACCGTTTCGTTAAGGGTATGGTTACCGTATCCTTCACCGGAACGAGCCAGTTGTTTACGACGGAATTCAAGATAAATAAAGCAGAGTATAATCAGCAAGGTCCCGCAGATTAAACCTAAGATCGGAGCTGCAAAGGTCGTCGTTCCCAAGTAAATCGTCGGGATAATATTCTGGATCTGAGGCGATCCCGGATAGCAGTCCATCGTAGCCGTGAAGACACCGGCTACAAAGCAGGCCGGAATCAAGCGTTTAGGAATATCGGCTTCGCGGAATAAAGCTGCTGCAAAGGGATAAACGGCAAAAGCACATACAAACATGGAAATGCCGCCGTAGCAGAGAATCATGCAGGCAAAGACGACGGCGAAGATGGCCTTATCTTTCCCGATGAGTCGAATCGTTTCCAAGGCAATACTGCGGGCCATCCCCGTTTCTTCCATAATCTTGCCGAAAACGGCACCGAGCAGAAAGACCGGGAAGAAGGATTTGATGTAGGTAACGGCTTTCGCCATAAACAGTTCCGTGTACCCCGGTAAGATTGGCAGACCGGAAAAGCTCGCTGCAAACAATGCGAAAATAGGTGCAAATAAAATGACCGAAAATCCGCGGTAAGCGAATGTGACTAATAAGAACAAACTCAATACAATAGCAATGATTTCCATATACTTATTCTCCTTTTCTTCTGTTTCCGAATGACTCATTTCGTACCCTCATCATACGTGAAATAAGCTGAGAATAAAATATAACGGCTTAAGACAGCCTTTGCGTTTTTTTGCCCAATTGGAAATTCCATGAATTCCTGCCATACGATTATCCGCATTTTTCCAGTTCAGACCTATCATTATAAGTACCTTTATTCACGAGAAGCTTCAGACAAATCGAATATGCCGTCAAAAATCCGAAAAACGTTTTTCTAACAAATTACCCCTCCTTCGGCAATGACTGCCTTTTTTCAAACTATCGAGGTTATGAAAAGTCCTTCACTCGCGATGACACACACAGACAGGTTCTGACAAAAAAAGACGCAGCTCCATCGAGCTGCGTCTTTATATATTTTATGATGGATCTTACCTTCCCTCAGACGGTAAATGCTGACCTTATTTTAAGCGAGCAGCGACGTCCTGGGTAATATCCTGGCTCTGACCGACAACGACGGAGCCGCTCAATACGACGTAATCCAAGCCCTTTTCTTTCTGAACAGCCTGGGTTTTATCAAGAATATCTTTTTCCAGCGGCTGGAATAAAGCGATACGCTGCTGGTTCAATTTATTATTATATTTTTCGACTAAGGCCTGCTGAGCTTTTTGATCGTTCGTCTTCTTCAGATCCCGCTGGAAATCGTCCTGAGCCGATTTTACGTCGGCCTGCCAGGTGGCCATGGTCTTCGCGTACTTCGGATGATTCTGCAAGAGAGCGGCAGCGTCAATCGTACCCAAACCTGCTGCGAAAGAAGCACCGGCAGCACCCACTGTCAACATAGCCGCAGCCACAGCTGCCATAATCGTTTTGCGTAATTTCATAGTAGATTCCTCCTTTTATTCATCCACTCCGGTCAATTCCCGGCATTCGTTGCGAACACCGTCTTCACAGGAGCGCATAGCCAAAATAGTTTTTTCAAACAGTTCTGCCAAGTCCCAGCCCAATAATTCAGTGCCATTTTGGATGACTTCGCGGGAACAGCCGGCAGCAAACCGTTTATCTTTAAATTTTTTCTTTAAACTCTTTACTTCCATGTCTTTCGTGCTCTTTGAAGGGCGCATCTTGGCAGCTGCCCAAATAAGGCCTGTCAGTTCATCGGCAGCATAGAGGACTTTTTCCATCATATGTTCCGGGGCCACATCGACACAGATGCCATAGCCATGGCAGACGACAGCATGGACAAATTTATCATCAGCACCGATTTCTGCTAAGAGTTCCGTTGCTTTTTTACAATGTTCATCGGGATACTGCTCAAAATCGACGTCGTGCAGGAGGCCGACGAGCCCCCAAAAGTCAACGTCATCGCCGTACCCTAATTCTTGCGCATACCAGCGAATGACCCCTTCAACGGTCAGGGCATGCATGATATGAAAAGGTTCTTTATTATATTTTTGCAGTAAAGCCAATGCCTGCGAGCGTTCCATAGCGCCTCGCCCCCTCTTAATCATTGATTTATCTCACATTATACCATAACCCCGCATAAAAAAAAGGTCGTTCATCATTTTTACGCTTATAATTTACATTTTATATCCTGTTTTTCAGTCGATTCATGCGAAAATCTTCGACAATTTGAATGAAGGGACGGTAGTGAATGGGGTTCTCTGTAAAGCCAAAGAGATGGGACAGACAATGGCAATCGGTGCAGCCAAATCCGTCGATACGCCAATCGGAAATCACCTCGACAGCTCCCGCCAATTCATGTTCTAAATCCTGGGACGTGCGAATGGGAATGGCAGCAATGACATCAGCTTCCTGCCGCAGGTAGTCGATGTGCCAATGGAATTTTTTACGCTTACGGCGGTGACGAGCCAGTCGGGCCGCTAAATTCTTCTTAGCCGATCCGGTATAGACGTAGTAGCCCCTTGGAAAGTGCATTATCCCTTTCGATCCAATAGCAATATCGGTATCATCTGCGATTCGGATGACGAAAAGATAGTCGCCGCTGTCATGATTTTCGGCCGTTAACACGGCTTCCGGATAGGTTAGGAGTCTTACCGGTTCCGGCCTTGAGAACGAGGAGTCCCAGCGAAGGGCCAAGGCCTTCCAATCGAGGAGAGGTGCCGCTTCATAAAAGGCTTCGGCAAAATTGGGATCCGTATGGTAATCGGGAAGGAACCACCGTGCCCGGTCCCAATGAACGAGGAATAAGACGCCCGTACGGATTCCCTTCTCGCTCATAGACGCCAATTCTAAAATATGCTTTCTCCCTCGTTCGGTGACGGCATCGGGGAACATCGCCCCATCGTCACTGAATAAGGTACAGGATTTCACTTCGACGAAAAATCGTTCTTCGCCCTTTCCTAAAAGGAGATCGAAGCGGCTGTCGCCAACAGTCACTTCACGGCGAACGAGGTTCCATTCTTCCCAACCCGGAATGAGATGGTTTTCGACAAGCCAGGCTGCCGTATCGTTATTATATTGTGTATCGAGTAAAATCGGAACGCCGTCGCGTTCGATGCCGACGACGTCATACGGCGTCTTGCGCTTGGGATTGTCTGCCGGCCGCACATAAACAATCGTCCCCTTAAAAAGAAGTTCCCACATCCTTCCGGGATTTGGCATATGGCAGGTAATCACCTGTCCGTCCAAGTCAACGTGGGCAATAAATCGATTGGGTCGATCTATGAATTTACCCTTCTGTATCTGTTTCATTTCCATAAAATACCTCACATATGAGAAAAAGAGGCTGCCATTGACAGCCTCTTTTTATTATATACAGTTATAAATTAATCTTCCAGCCATTCGCCGGTAAAAGTAACGGCAGCCGGACCTGTCATATAGACGTTACCGTCTTTTTCATCATATTCAATGTGAAGGGTTCCCAAGTACAGCTGAACGTCGACGCTGCGTCCGGTAAAACCATTCATGAAAGAACCGACGGCGCAGGCGCAGGAACCGGTTCCGCAAGCCAAGGTAGCGCCGGCACCGCGTTCCCAGGTATGGACCTTGATCGTATGGTCGTCGATGACCTGGACAAAGTTCATATTGGTCTTACGCGGGAAGGCCTTATGGGTTTCAAATTTAGGACCTAATTCATGAAGGGGGACGGCATCGACATCTTTTACATAGACCATCGTATGGGGTACGCCCATGAGCAGGCTGGTAATCTTATACGTCTTGCCATCTACTTCAAGGGGTTCGTCGACGACCGGGCCTTCAGGGCCTTCCATAGGAATCTGAGAACGATTGGTAAAGGGTTTCCCCATATTGATGGTAACTAAACTTACTTTTCCGTCATCGCCGAGAATGACCTTGGGCTTCATGATACCGGCCAAGGTTTCAACGGTAAATTCTTTTTTGTCAATGATCTTATGGTCATAGACGTATTTTGCAAAGCAGCGGATACCGTTGCCGCACATTTCAGCTTCACTTCCATCGGCATTGATGATGCGCATGCGGACGTCGGCTTTATCACTGGGAACGATGACGATGATACCGTCAGCGCCTACGCCGGTATGAGGCGCACACAGCTTGATCGCTAACTGGGAGAAATCCTTGTCGGCTCCCTGCTTATCTTCAAAAAAGACGAAATCATTGCCTAAACCGTGCATTTTGACAAATTTCATATCTTGTACCCTCCATTAAAAATTATATACTCATAATGATTGATCATTAACTGTCTTGAATCCTTACAGCATCTATTATACAATAACTGAAAGTGAAAAGTATATGAAAATAATGTTATCTATATTGCAAATAATGCTATTTCAAGATAACTGAACTTCCTTTTTAAGAAAAGTCAATCAAAGAGAGAAGGAAAGACTGACATGGCACAAAAAACAGGCTACTTATCGGGTAATCTAAAACTGTTCCACCTAGTCGATAAAAGGCAGTGGACCTGTCCCTACCATTATCATGACTTTGACAAGATCACCCTCTTTTTCCAGGGACATGTATCTTACGACGTCGAGGGAACGGCCTACGATTTAAAACCCTTTGACATCGTCGTTATTCCAGCCGGAAAAATCCATCGTCCGAGCGTTACCGGCGACACGCCTTACGAGCGCATCATCGCCTATATTTCTCCGGCTTACCTTAAGACATACGAACAGCGCGGTTGCCCTGTGGGCCAACTATTTTCCGACTCCGCCTCGCCCATCCTCCGCCAGCCCCAGGAAGCGGACAGCCTGTACAACGTATCCTGCCGTCTGAGGCGAGCCTGGTCTTATACGGACCCGGAAGGGAATATCCTGCAGGAGGCCCTGTTTTCGGAATTCCTCATCCATCTTTGGATGGCTATGAAAACGCAGAAAATCGGCTTTGTAAAGAAAAAACAACAGCACCAAAAAATCGCCCATATCGTCGACTACCTCGAAAATAATCTTACCGCTGACCTGTCGATTCCGGCCCTGGCCAAGAGATTCTATATGAGTCCGGACTACTTGATGCACCTCTTCAAAAGTGAGACCGGCATGACCGCCGGCAGTTACATTACGGCCAGAAGACTGCAAAAAGCCCGCCGCCTCATGCAGGAGGGACGGGCTTTGACAGAGCTTTGTTACGAATGTGGATTTACCAATTATTCGACCTTTTATCGAGCTTGGAAAAAACGCTACCATACGTCACCGAAAGAGGGCCTCATCGAAAAGGACGATCTCTTCGATGAATGAGGATCAGCGATTGCGGTTGTAGTTGATCAGACTGCCGGCTTTAACGATTTTCTTTTCATCGTCCGTCATGGGAGCGATATAGAGGGACAGTTCCTTCATGCCCTTGGTGACGACATAGGCTTTAATATCCTTCATGTCGCCGTCGAGGGCCTTTTTGACGTCGGGAACGTAAATATAGTCGCCGATTTCAAAATCCGGTTCGCCTTCCATTTGGAAGGGCAGCATGCCCCAGTTGATGACGTTGGAGCGGTAGCGCTTCGTCGCATACTCGCTGCAGATATTGGCCAGGCCGCCGAGGACGCGCTGGCAGCTGGCTGCCTGTTCACGGGCCGAACCGTCGCCAGGTTTTACACAGTAAATCATACTGCCGATTTCAACGTCTTTCATGGAAACGCCGCCAAAACGCTGTTTCAAGGCTTCAAAGACAGCTTTTAAATCCGGATCGACACCGGCCGGGCAGTCTCCTGCTAATCGAGCCTGTTCGACTTTGTTTACGGCTTTAGCCCGTCCGACGTATTCCGGATCACGGCGCGACAGGGTAAATTCAGCCAGTCCCAAGGGATTGGAACGATACGAAGACGTTTCCCCCGAAGGAATCAATTCATCCGTCGTCGTAACGGGATCCATGATTTTCGAGCAGACTTTCAGCAGAATCGAGTCGGCCAACGGTTCCATATCGGGCCAGTCTTTGATATTCGGTCCATAGACCAGCGAATCTTCATCTTCACCTTGTTTAAATCCCTGATAAACCAAGGTTGCGTACGGCTTATCGTCGTATTCATAAGGCGTTTCTACATAGTCATCCATATAGCCGTCAGCTGACGTCAGGACGCCGCCGTTAATGGCCGTCGCAGCAATAGAGCGAGCATCCATCAAGGCTACGGAAGCAAATTGGCCTTTGCCCGGTTTTGAACCTTCGCGGTTCGGGAAGTTTCGCGTCGTATGGCGGATACTGAAGGCATTGTTGGCCGGCGTATCTCCGGCGCCGAAGCAAGGACCGCAAAAGGCGGTCTTAAAGATGGCCCCGGCTTCGAGTAGGGTCGAAACGGTGCCGTTGCGGACAAGGTCCAGGTAAACCGGCTGGGATGAGGGGTATACGTCGAGAGAGAAGTCGTGACTGTTGCTGGTACCCTGTTTTAAAACATGGGCAGCGGCCACGACGTTGCTGTAATTACCGCCGGAGCAGCCGGCAATGATTCCCTGTTGTACCATGAGTTTACCGTCTTTAATTTTATCGGTAAGGGTGTATTTCAAATCTTTATTGCTCATGCGCTTGTTGATGGCTTCTTCCGTTTCATGGAGAATGTCTTCCAGATTGGCATTCAGTTCGTCAATGGTAAAGGCGTTGCTCGGATGCATGGGCATGGCAATCATCGGTTTAATCGTGCTGAGGTCGATATAGATGAAGCCGTCGTAATAGGCTACGTCAGCCGGATTCAGTTCTTTATAGGCATCGCCGCGGCCGTGCTGAGTGAGATAGGCTTTCGTATCTTCGTCGGTCCGCCATACGGAAGACAAGCACGTCGTTTCCGTCGTCATGACGTCGACGCTGTTGCGGTAGTCCGTATCCATGGAAGCGATGCCGGGGCCGACGAATTCCATGACCTTATTTTTGACGTAGCCGTTCTTAAAGACGGCTCCGACGATGGCAATGGCAATGTCATGAGGGCCGACGGCCGGATTCGGTTTTCCCGTAAGGTAGACGCCGACGACGCCGGGGTAGGCAATGTCATACGTATCTTCCAGGAGCTGTTTTACCAGTTCACCACCGCCTTCTCCGACAGCCATCGTTCCCAAGGCACCGTAGCGGGTATGACTGTCAGAACCGATGATCATCTTGCCGCAGCCGGCCATTTTTTCACGCATATACTGATGGATGACAGCGACGTGAGGGGGCACAAAAATACCGCCGTATTTTTTCGCTGCCGAAAGACCGAATACATGATCGTCTTCATTAATGGTGCCGCCGACGGCACAGAGTGAGTTATGACAGTTGGTCAGGACGTAGGGCAGCGGGAAATGATCCATCCCCGAGGCCTTCGCCGTCTGAATAATGCCGACGTAGGTAATATCATGAGACGCCATAGAATCGAATTTAATCTTCAAATTATCCATCGATGCTGACGTATTATGATTTTTTAAAATAGAATAGGCAATCGTTCCCTTCTTTGCGTCTTCTTTGGAAACAGTCTTTCCCGTAAGCTGCTGAACCTTAGCCGCTTCCTGTTCCGGTACGATATCCTTACCGTTAACTAAATAGACACCACCATCGTATAACTGAATCATACGTAACCCCTCCTTTGTCATCGCTGACGCGACGGCTTTTCACAATATGAAATTTAGTAAAATAATTTTCACAATATAAAATTTATTCCATTTCAGTAAATATTATATCATACAAAAAAAGGCCTTGACTACCCTTTAAACGTTACATAGTTTGCATGATTTTTATTTTACTTTGTCCATTAATATGCTATAATAACTTATACTTTACAGGAATATTCTGAAAAATATTCCCTATAAAAAAAATATGAATATTCCTGAATAACCGATAATTTATAAGTTATTCCTCTATATTCATACTCGAAGGAAAGAGAGGAATCAAATTGGATAAAAATATTTATTTAGCCCAATTTTACGGCAAGTCACAGAACTACACGCAGATTCCCCGCGAATGGTTTTCCAAGTACGGTGTAAAGCGTGGCTTGCGTAATGAAGATCATACCGGCGTCCTCGTCGGTTTGACCCGCATTGCCGATGTCGTCGGCTACCGTCGCGACGAAAATGACCAAAAAATCGACTGTGACGGCATCTTATACTACCGCGGCATCGATATTCGCGAGCTGGTCAAAGAAACGAATTATAAAGGTTATTTATACGAAGAAGCGAGTTTTCTTCTCCTCTTCGGCTACTTGCCGACCGAAGACGAATTGAAAGCCTTCTGTAAGGTGCTGCAAAACGGATATGATCTGCCCGATGACTTTTTGGAAATGAACCTCCTTCGCCTGCCGGGCAAAAATCTGATGAACAAGCTGCAGCACGCCTTGTTGACCTTGTACAACTATGATCCCGATCCGGACAATACGGATGTATATCAGACCCTGCGCAAAGGGCTGAACATCATGAGCAAGCTGCCCTCCATTGCCGTCTATGCTTATATGTCCAAGATTCACTATTACAATCGTAAGAGTCTGGTCATTCACTACCCTCGCAAGGACTATTCGACAGCCGAAAATATTTTATCCATGCTGCGCCCGGACAGCAAATTCTCTCCCAAAGAAGCGCAGCTCCTCGATCTCTTGCTCTTTCTCCATGCCGACCACGGCGGCGGTACCAACTCGACCTTTACCAATATCGTCGTTTCCTCTACAGACACCGATATTTATTCGAGTATGGCAAGTTCCGTCGGCGCCCTTAAAGGACCGCGTCACGGCGGCGCCAACATCCGTGTCTCCTTGATGATGGAACAGATCATCGATGCCATCGGCATCAAGGCTACGGACGACCAAATTGTGGAAGTCATCCATCAAATACTCAATAAAACCTTCAAGGGAAGCGACAAGGGCCTGGTATACGGTTTCGGCCATGCCGTCTATACCCTGTCCGACCCCCGAGCTGAAATCATGCGTCATTACTGCGGCATCTTGGCCAAAGAAAAAGGCATGAACGACGTCTTCCGCTTCTACAACCGTTTTGAAAGATTGGCCATGGATACCCTTACCAAAGAAAAAGGCGTCACCATGTGCAGCAACGTCGATTTTTACAGCGGCTTTGCCTATAATATGCTGGGCATTCCCCGCGATTTATACACGCCGCTGTTCGTCATCAGCCGTATGGTCGGCTGGCTGGCCCACAACATCGAACACAAGCTCTACGACAACCGCATCGTCCGTCCGGCCGCCAAGTACGTCGGCGACCTCATGGATTATATTCCCCGAAAGGACAGATAACCATGAAGACAATCACCGTATTCAAAGGCGACGGCATCGGTCCCGAAATCACCGATGCTGTCCTTGCCATCCTCGACGCTGCCAAAGCGCCTCTCAGCTACGAAATTTTCAATGTCGGCGCTGCTGAATATGAAAAGAACGGCGCCCTCATTCCCGATGCTGCCTTTGCTTCTTTTGAAAAGACCCGCATCCTCTTAAAGTCGCCCATTACGACGCCCATTGGCAAGGGATTTCGTTCGTTAAACGTCACCTTGCGCAATAAATACGATCTCTATGCCAATATCCGTCCGGCCAAGTCGAATACGGCCGTACCGACCCCCTTCCCCAACGTCGACGTCGTCACCTTCCGTGAAAACACAGAAGATTTATATATCGGCGTCGAATATAAGATGAATGAAGATACGGTTCACGCCATCAAACTCATCACGAGAAAAGCCAGTGAACGCATCATTCGCTCGGCCTTTGAATATGCCATTGCCCACGGACGCAAAAAAGTCACTTGTGTCCATAAGGCCAACATCCTCAAGATGAGCGACGGTTTATTCCTCGACACCTTCCGCACCGTCGCCGCTGACTATCCGCAGATTGAAAGCGATGATAAAATCGTCGACAACACCTGCATGCAGCTGGTCATGCGTCCGGAACAGTTCGATGTCATCGTCATGCCAAACCTCTACGGCGATATTATTTCCGACCTTACGAGCGGCCTCATCGGCGGCCTGGGTCTCCTGCCTTCCATGAATATCGGCGACGATTACGCCATGTTCGAAGCCGTCCACGGCAGCGCTCCCGATATTGCCGGCAAGCACATTGCCAATCCGACGGCTCTTCTTTGGTCAGCCTGCATGCTCCTTGAACATATCGGCGAAACGGCCATTGCCGAAAAGATTCGCAAAGCCGTCGATGCCGTCCTGGCAGAAAAGAACGCCCTCACGCCGGACCTTGGCGGAAAGGCGACGACCGAAGCCTATCGCGACGCTGTCATCGCCCATTTATAAAGAATCATATCATGAATAAAAATCGGACCTCTCGAGGGAGAGATCCGATTTTTTTTATGAGACAGAAGAGGCTTATTTTGCCAGAGACTTTGCAAAATCGTGCCCAAAGTCACGGCAGAGGTTTTGTGATTCCATGTCGGGGTTCCACTGGCAGCGGAGTCCGTCGTTAACCAGTTCAAATCCGGCTTCTTTTAAAAGGCCCGTAATCTGTTTGACCGATTCACCGCTCCAGCCGTAGCTGCCAAAGGCTGCGGCCTTCTTGTTTTTAAACTTCAGACCGCGAATCATTTCCATGATACCGCCGATAGAGTAGAGAAATCCGTAGTTGATTGTCGGTGAGCCGACTAAAATAGCCTTCGATTTGAAGACTTCCGTGACGATATCGTTCTTATCGTCGACGGCTGAATTATACAACTTGACCGTCAGCGTCGGATCGGCCTCACGAAGGCCTTGGGCAATCGATTCAGCCATGCGCCGCGTGGCGTTCCACATCGTATCATAAATGATGGTAATCTGATTTTCCTGATATTCTTTAGCCCACTTCTGATACGTTTCCACGATTTGCAGGGGATTATCGCGCCAGATGACGCCGTGGCTGGGGCAGATCATGTTGACGGGAACGTTCATCTTTAAGATCTCATCAATCTTACGGATGACCATGGGACTGTAGAGATTCAAGATATTGGCATAATACTTCATGGCTTCATGATAGAGTTCTGCCTGGTCGACGCAGTCGTTATACATCCATTCGCTGGCAAAATGCTGACCGAAGCCGTCATTACTGAAGAGGATATTGTCACCGGTCATATAGGTAAACATCGTATCCGGCCAGTGGAGCATGGGCGCTTCAATGAATACCAGCTTACTGTCGCCCAGATCCAGGGTATCGCCCGTTTTGACGTTGACGTAATTCCAATCTTGGTGATACAGCCCGCGAAGAATGGCTTCGCCTTTTTGGGTACAGTAAATGGGAACGTCGGGGATTTCCCGCATCAAAGCCGGCAGTGCCCCACTGTGGTCATTTTCATTATGATTCATGACGATGTAATCGATTTTATTCAAGTCGATTTCCTGTTTTAAGTAATCGACGAATTCTTCATCGAAGGGTTTCCATACCGTATCGATCAAGGCGACTTTCTGGTCGCGAACTAGATAGGAATTATAAGACGAACCCTTTTCCGTCGAATATTCATGGCCGTGAAACTTATTCAGTTCCCAATCGATTTTTCCGACCCAAGTAACTTTTTCTGTAATTTTTCTTCCCATAAGGCATACTCCTTTCGCGGCAGACTAGCTGCTGACTCACGACATACCGAAACAAGAGGGCTTATCACTGCCCTTTCTGAGTTCAGTATATCCAATGAGGGGACAAATATCCATTGCAATTCCAACAAAATTCAACATCCTTGCCAAAAAAGTATACTTTGGTTAAAGCCCTTATCCATCGTCACAAACTGTCTGAATCGATGAATCCATGTTATAATTTAATTACAAAAACTTATTCTGAGGGGAGAAACCACTATGAATATCACCGTCTTAGGCTGTGGCCGCTGGGGCAGTTTCCATGCCTGGTATGCCGACCATATCGGTCATGACGTGACCTTATGGGGACGACCGGGTTCTAAAAACCTGAGCCGCCTGAAAGAAACAAGGAAAAATGATTATCTTACCTTACCGAACGCAATCACCCTGACCGACGACCTGAAAGAGGCCATGTCCGGTGCCGATATCTGCATTATTTCTATCAGTGCCCAGCAGCTTCGTTCCTTTGCCAAGGATATTCGGAGCGCCGGATACGACAAGCACTTGCCCTTCGTATTGGCCATGAAGGGCCTCGAAGCCGGCAGCGGCAAGCGGCTGACAACGGTAATGGCAGAAGAACTTGGGGAGGCCGTACGGACTGCGGTCTGGGTCGGCCCCGGCCATGTCCAGGACTTCATTAGCGGCATGCCCAATTGTATGGTCATCGCCTCGGCAGACGATGAGTTGACCCATTTCTTAGTCGATACTTTTACCAGCCCGCTGATCCGCTTCTATTACGGCCAAGATCTTCTCGGCATTGAAATCGGAGCTGCTGCCAAAAACGTCGTCGGTATTGCAGCCGGCATGCTCGACGGGGCCCATATGACGGCCTTAAAAGGTGCCCTCATGGCCCGCGGTGCCCATGAGTTATCGGTTTTAGTCTCTGCCATGGGCGGCCAGGCCATGACCGTGTACGGCCTCAGTCACTTAGGCGACTATGAAGCGACCCTCTTTTCGCCGCACAGCAACAACCGCCGCTTCGGCCAAGATTTTATCGAAGGAAACACTTTTTCAAAACTTGCTGAAGGCGTCAGCACGACCGAAGCCCTGTTAGATCTATCGGCCCACTACGGCGTAGAACTGCCCATTACGTCGGCCGTTCATTCCATCATACAGGAACATCAGGACCCTCATGAAGTCTTAAAAAATCTCTTTCTCCGCTCGACCAAAAGTGAATAAGTACGACAAAAGGAGCTGTACCCATTGATTGAGGTACAGCTCCCTTTTTTCATGCCTTTATTTTTCTTCTTCATCATCTTCAGAATAATCTGGATTGCGAGTGACGAGGATTTTATCGACGCGGAGGTTATCCATATCGACGACTTCAAAGGTAAAGTCCTTCCATACGTAGGTATCCGTTTCCCGTGGGATCCGGCCGACACCATAGGTAATCAGGCCGGCCAGGGTTTTATACAAGTCTTCTTCTTCGTCAGGCAGTTCATCTTCGATGCCGAAGAAATCTTTAAATTCTTCAATCGTAAGCAGTCCTTCGATAAGCCAGTCGTTCGGTCCCCGTTGGATGATGCGATTGGCTTCTTCCTTCTTTTCTTCTTCCCCGGCCGGCATGATGCCGACTAATTCTTCGAGGATATCGTGAAGGGTCAGGATGCCGCTAAAGTTTCCGTATTCATCAAGGACGGCGACTTCATGAACGCTGTGTTCGCGAAAGACGTGGACGACTTTCATGATGTCCATCGATTCCGGAATATAAATCGGTTTGTGGACGCATTCTTCTACAATAACAGGCAGAGACGCCGGTTTTTGATGGCGAATATTTTCATAATACTTCTGAAAGATTTCACTGACCGATACCATGCCGATGAAGTCATCCAAAGACCCCCGCCCGACAGGAAGATTATTGTGATTGAAAGCCACCAATTCATTCATCATCGTCGCTTCCGGATCTTCCACGTCGAGCCAATCGACTTGGGTCCGGTTAGTCATGATGTCGCCGACGTCCATATCGGCCAGGCGAAAGACGCGGGTGACCAGCTCCGGTTCTTCTTTTTCAAAAGCCCCGAGTTCGACGCCCTGCTCTAAGAGCAATTTTATTTCGTCTTCCGTAACCGGCAGCACTTCCGGCTTCTTGACACCCATCATTTTGGTGACAGCCGTCGTCGACCACGACAGGATCCAGACGACAGGCGTACAAATGGCCGAAAAGTACAGCATGGGACGGGCCAGCAAGCAGGCTACTTTTTCAGGATTGTCAATGGCAATCCGTTTAGGAACAATTTCACCGAGGATAATCGTCAAATAGGTAATCAATACGACGACACTGGTCAGACTGATCGTATAGGCATACGGTTCAAGGCCTGGAATCTTGGCTACATAAACGGATAAAGGGCCGGCCATTTCCGTACCGCCGTAGACACCGGTCAGGAGGCTGATCAAGGTGATGCCGAACTGGACCGTAGAAAACATCTTATTCGGATTTTCACGCAGTTTCAGGACGATAGCCGCCGACTTGCTACCTTCATCGGCAATCGCTTCCAATCGAGATTGATGACTGCTGACGATAGCCATTTCCAATAATGAAAAGACGCCGTTGCCAAAGATAAGTAAGATGATGACCAGTAACTGTTTTCCTAGGGAAAACTCCACAGTAGATACACTCTCCTTTTAGATTACCACCAAGGTCCTACACCGATGCCGATTCCACCGCCATGATGCCATCCGCTGCCCCAGCCAATACCGATACCGACACCGACGCTGGGATTATTGCGGGACTTTGATTCTCTGCGGTCCGCTTCATCGACGACGGTAATTTCTTTAGTCACCGTGCGAAGGGAATCGCCGATTTTCACATCGACGACGAGATCGACTTTCCCCGCTTCCAGCGGGCGGATATTCATATGCTCCGTAATATCGGCAATTTTCGTATTGAGGCTGGTCGCCTTGATATCATAGGGAATCATTCCCGGTACATGAACGCGGATGATACCGTAACTGCCAAGAGGGATTTTTTGCGGATACACGACGACTTCAACCTTATCCATCAGCTTTTCGGCACTGCCGTAGATAAGGGATGCCTGCTGGTCGTTCTGAAGCTTCCAGGCACTGCTCTCATCTTTAGCCACAAAATAGTTTCCCTTTAAGACGTGGGAGTCCGTATCGTAAGCTTTGACGTGATAGAAGTAGTCGCCGACGACCTGCTTGTCAACGCGAAAATAATAATCGCCTGTAAGGCCTGTCGTCTGCGGCGGCAAGGCCATAAGCAATCCGGTTACCTTGTCATAGGTACGGCCTTCAAGAATATAAAAATCACTCAAATTCTTCATATTTACCGTCGGATCAGTGAGGATGACGGCTGACGACTGTCCCGTCTGCGTACCTTCCGGAACGCCGTCGGCCAGGACTGTCATCGTACTGACTGTCAGACAAAGGGCAGCGAGAAGCAGGTGCCATTTTTTCATCGGTAATCCCTCCTTATGATAAGGTAACGAGATAAATTATTTTTTTAGTTTATGAATGCCTTCCAGACGATGCATGGCTTCGGCTAAGGTTTCATCGCGGACGGCAAACTGCAATCTTGCCAAGTGATGGACAGGTTCTTTAAAAAAGGTCGATGCCGGAACGAGGGCGACACCGATTTTTTCCGCTAAATCCCGGCAAAAGGCTTCATCGTCATCATACCCGTAGGTACCGATGTCGAGGAGCATATAAAAAGCTCCTTGAGGGACGTTATGAGCTATGCCGATGGCATCGAGGCCCTTCATGACGAAATCTCGCTTTTTCCGATAGAGCTCTCGAAGGCACTGATAGTAGTCAGGACCGAACTCCAGACCGGTTACAGCCGCTTCTTGAAGGGGACTGGGAGCACTGATCGTCAGATAGACGTGCAGCTTTTTAATAGCATCGGTTACTGATGGAGAGGCAAAGATATAGCCTAACCGCCAGCCCGTAATCGAATACGTCTTCGATAGGGAGCCGCAGGAAATGGTCCGTTCATACATCCCGGGAAGGGTCGAAAAATAGGTATACTCCGTCGGTTCGTAGACGATGTGTTCATAGACTTCATCGATGACGGCAAAGGTATCATACTTTTCGACAAGGGACGCAATGGTAAGCAGTTCTTCTTTCGAAAAAACCTTACCGCAGGGATTGGACGGGTTACAAATAAAGATTGCCTTCGGCCGCTGTTTAAAGGCCGCTTCTAATTCATCGCCGTCAAAGGTGTAATCATCCCCTTTGAGGGACACATAAATCGGCTCGGCGCCGCAGAGCAGGGCATCCGTTGCGTAGGCTTCATAAAAAGGTGAAAAGAGGATGATTTTGTCGCCGGGATTGACGATGGCCATCATGGCCGTCATCAGCGCTTCCGTACCGCCGCAGGTAACGACGATTTCCGTTTCCGGATCGGGGCGCCTTCCGGTAAAGCTTTTTCGATAATCAGCCAGAGCCCGGCGCAGGTTCGAAGCCCCGTTATCGAGACTGTACTGATGAGGTCCCTCCTTGGCGACTTCGGCCAAGCGGTCGAGCATAGCCTTAGGCGGCGGAAAATCGGGAAAGCCCTCTGACAGGTTAATGGCCCCGCAGCCTTCAGCTACCTTTGACATGCGGGCAATGACGGAATCGGTAAATAAGTTTATCTTTCGAGAAAGTTTCGGCATAGGTTCTCCTGATTATAAGTCGAGGTTACGGACCTTTTTCGCATTGTCTTCAATGAATTTACGCCGCGGTTCGACCTTATCGCCCATGAGGACCGAAAAAATACGGTCGGCTTCCACAGCATCTTCCAAGTGGACTTGGAGCATGGTCCGGTTTTCCGGATCCATCGTCGTTTCCCAGAGCTGTTCCGGATTCATTTCACCAAGACCTTTATAACGCTGGACGACGACAGAATTGTTGTCGCGTCCTAATTCATCGAGCTTGCTCTGCATCGATTCATCGGTATAGAAATACCATACCTGTTTTCCCTTGCGTACCTGATACAGCGGCGGCTGAGCGATGAAGACGTGGCCTTCCGTAATGAGGGGCTTCATAAACCGATAGAAGAAGGTCAAGAGCAGCGTGCGGATATGGGCACCGTCGACATCGGCATCGGTCATGATGATAATTTTATCGTAACGGCGTTTGCTGATGTCGAATTCCTGACCGATACCGGTACCGAAAGCCGTGATCATGGAGCGAATTTCTTCGTTAGCCAAAATCTTATCGAGACGAG
Source organism: Megasphaera massiliensis (assembly GCF_036305205.1). Lineage (NCBI taxonomy): Bacteria > Bacillati > Bacillota > Negativicutes > Veillonellales > Veillonellaceae > Megasphaera > Megasphaera massiliensis. Next base: position 48,314 of record NZ_JAXIXE010000018.1, on the reverse strand, counting down.
CTTTTTCGACATTGATGATTTTCCCGCGGAGCGGAAGGATAGCCTGGAATCTTCGATCTCGGCCCTGTTTGGCGCTGCCGCCTGCCGAGTCACCTTCGACTAAGTAAATTTCCGTCTGATCAGGATTTTTTTCTGAGCAGTCGGCCAATTTACCGGGAAGACTACTGATTTCCAAAGCATTTTTCCGGCGCGTCAATTCGCGGGCACGGCGGGCTGCCTGGCGGGCACGAGACGCCGAAATGGTCTTATTGATGACCGCCTTTGCTTCCGACGGATGTTCTTCAAAAAATTCTTTCAAGCCATCAGAAATGATGTTATCGACGATGCCTTTGACTTCGCCATTTCCGAGCTTGGTCTTCGTCTGCCCTTCAAACTGAGGTTCCCGGACTTTGACACTTATGACAGCCGTCAACCCTTCGCGGACGTCTTCACCGGATAAATTATCTTCATTGTCCTTTAAAATACCGGCACTGCGGCCATAGTCGTTGATGGTACGAGTCAAACCGGAACGGAACCCGCTGAGGTGCGTGCCCCCTTCTTCGGTAAAGATATCATTGACAAAGGTCAGGATATTTTCACTGTAGCCGTCGTTATACTGCATAGCGATATCGACGATAACCTTATTTTTTTCACCATCGATGCTGACCACCGTCGGATTAACGGCCTGGTGTTTTTCATTTAAGAAGGAAACAAAGGAAACGAGACCGCCTTCATAGCAGTATACTTCTTGTTTGCCTTCGCCTCTTTTATCCGTAAGTGTGATGTTTAAGCCTTTATTCAAAAATGCGAGTTCCCGCAGGCGGGTCTTCAGGGTATTGAAATCGTATACCGTATCGGGGAAAATGTCATGATCCGGTTTAAACGAGACTCGGGTTCCCGTTTCTTCCCCGGCTTCCAAGGGCCGGATTTTTTTCAACGGCGACTCCGTCAACCCGCGGGCAAAAGAAATGTCCCATAGATAGCCGTCGCGCTTTACTTCGACCTTAGTCCAGGCACTCAGAGCATTGACGACAGAAATACCGACGCCATGAAGGCCGCCGGAAATGGGATAGCCGTCGCCGCCGAATTTACCGCCGGCATGGAGGACAGTCAATACGACTTCAACAGCAGGCTTGCCGATCTTATGCATGGCAACCGGAATCCCACGGCCGTTATCGACAACGGTGATACTGTTGTCTTCCTGAATCGTAACTTCGATATGTGTACAATACCCGGCCAAGGCTTCGTCGATACTATTGTCGACGACTTCATAAACCAGATGGTGCAGACCGCGTTCAGACGTACTGCCGATGTACATCCCAGGCCGTTTACGAACGGCTTCCAGGCCTTCTAATACTTGAATCTGTTCGGCACCATATCGCGCTTTGTCTTTCGACATATAAATTCTCAACTCCTGTTTCTTGCAATTTTTAATGATTAACTAGGCAACTAACACTTTATTATACCGTAAAATCAATAATTTTTAAATACGTACCGCCCTTACGCCTGTTCGCAATGCGACAAAATCTGCAAACATTTCTGATATCGGCGAAGCATGGTCTCCCCGGTCAGGGGCAGAGAATAGACTGCCTCCCCGGTAATCACTAAAGAGCGCCAATTCCGTTCTGACGAAACTCCGACCTCTCGCACGGGGAGATCGAAAGACTGTAAAATAGCCGCGCCCTTTTGTTTCGGATACGGTACGATAGCCACGATATCCTTGATGGGAATCATCGTGTCAGGACTCAGATGGAGATACATTATGTTCTGGTTTCCTCCGATATTTTGCAACGAGATTTTCAATAAATTTAGGCGGTATATCGCCGGGGACACGGCGGGTAATGAGGATGGCCAAAACGAGGTCATCAGCAGCCGTATCGTATTCATAATACACCTTTTCAATATACCGATAGATAAGGCTGCGCCTAACGTCATTATAGGCCTGTTCACCGGATTTATCCGTTGTCGGAACAGTCAGGGCCTCGGCCATTTTCTCCCAGGTCAGCCAGGGCATATCTTCTAAAACGGCACGTACCTTCATTTTCAGGGCATGGTGGGCAGCGCTCCGGCAAAAGATGCAAATCTTTTCGCCTTTAGCCATCCAGCGGCCACAGGAGGGACAGGGAATGAAGCCGCTTACGGCATAGGCTTTTACCCGTTTAGCCTGGGCAAAACGAAGCTGTACGACCCGTTCCCGTAAGCCGTCCGGGAGGTTTTCCGTTTCACGACGAATGTTGGCCACCGTCGAATCGTCAAGAATGACTTGGCGGATATTCCCCTCAGGAAGGACATCTTTTTCTTCTCCTTCTAAGGTTTCATAGACCGTCTGAACCGGCTTTTTCCCCTTTTTGACAAAACGGACATCGGCAATAGCCTGATGCCCAATATAGGAATTAACTTCCTCTATTATTTTATTTTTATACATAAATAAATAATTCATGTAAACGGGATTCATGACGGCAATGACAATAACATTATTCTTAAAATCTAATATATATGAATATTTAGCAATTTGCTCGCCTACGATTTTTTTCCAGTCCCGCTTAGCCTGGTACATCCGGTAGGGAAGGAGCAGACGGTGTTTGGCCAAGACTTCAGGAATGGCAAGTCCGGCTTTTTCAAGTTTAAGACTTCGCTTCTCCATGAGAAACCACCCTCCCTTGTTCAATACAGATGGGATGACAGCCATCCATACCGGCAAAAATGTCAGGCTCTGTCGTCGTAATAAAGGTTTGAATCCGGTTGCGGACAAAGTCCAGCAAGGCCTGGCGCCGGCTTTGATCGAGCTCACTCATGACGTCATCCAATAAGAGAACGGGGTATTCGCCGGTCTCCGATTTGATAAATTCCAGCTCCGACAATTTCAGCGCCAAGACAGCCGTCCGCTGTTGTCCCTGAGAACCGTATTTCTTTAAATCCCCTTGGCCGACAGAAAATAAGAGATCGTCACGATGAGGCCCGACCGACGTAGCTTGACGGCGGATATCTTCAGGGAGATGCTGCTGTAAGCAATCATAATACCATTTCGGATCAGTCTGATGGCGGCCCTCCCCAGTCCCATAAGGTTGGACATAGGTCAGATGGAGCATTTCTTTTCCCCGACTGAGCCTTTTATGGAGAACCCCTGCCAAAAACGATAATTTCTGAAGAGCTTCTAAGCGTTTGCTTACGATGGACGCTGCAAAACCGGCAATCTGACGATCCCATTCATCAAGCGATTGATTGCCGTTGTATTTCATCTTTTTCAATAAGAGATTGCGCTGCGACACGGCCCGGTTATACTGCAGTAAATCCCGGTAATAAGACCGGCTGACCTGAGAAATCTCCATGTCGATAAAACGGCGCCGCAAAGAAGGGCTGCCCTTGATGAGCTGAAGGTCATCGGGCGAAAACAGGACCTCATTCAAGGTTCCGATCAATTCTTTCTGCGATACCTTTGTTTCATTGACCCACAGTTCTTTTTTCTCGAGTTTGGACAAGATCACTTTTATCTGCTGTGTCGTATCGTTACGGTTAAAATCGATGATAACGCTGGCTTTCTCGTGCTCCCAGGAAATGAGATCAGAATCGGCAATGCCCCGATAAGACTTGCCGATTCCGCCTAAATATAAAGATTCCAGAAGATTGGTCTTCCCTTGTCCGTTTTGCCCATATAAGAGAATCGTCGCCTTAGGAAAGGAGATTTTTTGATTCTCATAATTTCGGAACCGGTGCAGTCGAACCGACTCAATCATCATAATTATTCACCTTTAATCAAATATGTACCGACATCCTTAATTTCTACCGTATCTCCCGGATAGAGTTTTTTTCTCTTAGCTTTGCATAAAATTCCATTTACTAAAATTTTATCTTCATCCAATAAAAAGCGGATTTCGCCGCCGCTTTGTAAAATACTGGCCCATTTCAAAAACTGGTCCAATTGGATCATCGGCGTTTCAATTTTAATTGTTTCCATTATTTTGTCCTCATAGGGGTTACAACAAATACACAAGAATCGTCATCCTTATCCTGAACGAGCATCGGGCTGTTTTCTTTCGATTTCAAGATGACGTCGCTGCTCTGACAATGTTTCAAGATGTCGAGGATAAATTTTCCATTGAAGGAGATATCCAATTCTTCGCCGTCCATGTCGCAGGAGACGTAGTCTTCGACGGTACCGTAATCGGGATGCTGACTCATCAATTTAATCTGGCCCTCGCTGATGAGGAAGTTGATGACATTATACTGAGCATCTTTGGCTACGATGGAAGCTCGTTCCACAGCGCCAGTAAATTCGGAGCGATTGACTTTGGCAATACATTTAAAGTCCGTCGGAATGACGCGGCGGTAATTGGGGAAGTCCCCTTCGATAAGGCGCGTACGGATGTAGACGTTGCCGAACTGAACGGCCAGGTAGTTGCGGACGGCTGTGATTTCGACGGTCTCCGGAATATCAGTTGGCAGCTGACGAGAAATTTCCGCCAAGAGCCGGCTGGGGATAACAGCCTGCAGCGGATTATTCACCGGTTCATCGAGGGTCGTCTTTTTCAGAGCCAGGCGGTGCGTATCCGTAGCTACCATGGTCATCTGATCGCCTTGGACATCGAGGAAGGTCCCCATGAAAATCGGACGTGCTACGTCAGTGGCACAGGCATAAGACGTATTATCGATTAAATCCTTTAAGACGACACTCGTCGTTTTAAAGCTGGCATAACCGTTTTCGACGATTTCGACTTCATTAAAGTCATCGGGGTTGATGGTCAGGCATTCAAATTTCAGCTTGTCGCCTTTAATGAGCAGCTGCGTATCCGTATCGGCCTTGATGATTTCAATTTCATCACTTGGAATTCGTCGGGTCAAGTCCATTAAATAAGGATTGGCAATAAAGGCTTCTCCTTTTTCTTCAATGATTCCGGGAACGGTGATCTTGATTCCCATGTCATAATCATTGGCCTGAAATTCGATAATGCCGTGAAGGGCTTTAATCAGAAGGCCGTTTTCAGAAGACATATTGTTGTTTTTGTTCTGAGCTACTTTTTGGACAGCTTGTAAGCCTTTGTTCAGATCTTCTTTTTTTAGTTTCAGTCTCAATGGAGTATCCCCTTTTCTGCGCTGAGTAAATTAATTAAATGTGAATTAAAAAATAGTAGTCTTAGTAGTAGGGCCTGTGAATTTGTGGATAAGTGATGAATAAGAGCCAATTTCAGCTATCCACAGGTGTGGATAGAATGTGGATAACAAGTTATTTTTTGTCCACATTTCCACTGTGGATTTCTTTTTTTACCTTATCCACAATCTATCGATATTTTTATCAACCTAGTTATCCACACCGCGGATTTCATTCATCATCTTTTCGATATGTTCTTTGAAATGACGATCTTCTTTGGCTCGTTCCATGATCTTGGTACAGGCATGCATAACCGTCGTATGGTCACGACCATTGAAAGCCGTTCCGATATGAGGATAAGTGTTCCCGGTCAGTTCACGGCACATATACATGGCAATTTGACGAGGGAGGGCAATATCCTTGGTCTTTTTTTTGCCCATCAATTCTTTATAATTGATATTATAATGTTGGCAGATATAGGTCGTAATTTCATCGATGGTAATATACTTCTTTTCATCTTGCGCATCGGTGATATAGCTGATTGCATGTTTAACCAACGGCAAGGTGACATTACTCTTGGTCTGCAAGGCTTCTAAGAGGACGCGGATAAAAGCGCCATGCAGCTTTCTGATATTTTCGCTGACATTGGCGGCAATGTAATTTAAGGCATCTAAATCATAGACGATATTTTCTTTTTCGGACCAGGTTCGTAAGATGGCGGTCCTCGTTTCCAAATCAGGCGGTTCGATTTGCGTGACCATGCCGTTTTCAAAGCGTGAGCGCAGGCGTTCTTCCAGTTTTTTTATGTCGCGGGGCGGACGATCACTGGTAAATACCATCTGCTTTTTATCCTGGTAGAGCTTATTAAAGGTATGGAAGAATTCTTCCTTAGAGCTTTCCTTTTCACCGCGGCCGAGGAACTGGATATCATCGACAAAGAGGACGTCGACGTTGCGGTACCGGCGGCGGAAGCTTTCCGTATTCTGGTCCTGGATGCATTGGATGAATTCATTGACGAAGTCTTCGCTGGTAATGCATAAGAGACGCATATTCGGGAAGTTTTTTAACAGTTCATGGCCGATGGCATGCATTAAATGGGTCTTGCCCAGGCCGCTGTCCCCGTAAATATAAAAAGGATTCCATTTTTGAGCCGGAGCGGCAGCGATCGACTTGGCAACGGCCGTAGCTACGCGATTGCTGTTGCCGACGATGAAGTTGTCAAAGGTATAATCTTTATTTAAATTATTATTATAAGGACTGGATTCTGTTGTCAGTGATAACGGAGCGGCATCCTTTATGGCCGGCATGGTATCGTTCATGGGAAGTTCAGGTTGAACCCATTCGGTAGGGACTGCCTGGGCCGGTTTTCCGACGTGGGAGGTTGTCACGGGTTCAGCCGGCGTCGTGTTTTGTTTTGGCGGAAGGGTAATCGTTTCGGCGACGGCTTCGGTTTTGTCGTGGGTCGGCGTTTTTTCTTGGCTGGTAATGAGCTGAACCCTGGTTTTATGGCCAATGACTTCTTCGGCGATTGTCTCCAGGACATCGGTATACTTTTTGCTGACATAATCGCGAAGAAAATTGGTCATCGTGTCGAGGATGAGCAGATTTTCTTCTTCGGAATACGAGTAGGGAATGATGTTGCCTTCAAACCAATTAGTGAAAATTTCTTTTGGCAAGACTTGTTTCAAATTGGCTAACATTTTTTCCCATAAACTGAGCAGATCCATAATAATCCTTCCTGTCTGTACGAAAAATTTAAGTGTGTATAATGGGCGTTCATATGTGTACAACTTCATTGTGGACAACGTGAACAAATGAAATGTAAAAAGCCGGAAAGCCGATATACATCGAGTTTCCGATTCTTTCCACTTATCCACAAAATGTGGATGGATTGTTGATAACTGTATTTATCTATCCACATTCTACAACAAAACCCCGGTTATGGGAAGGAATTTTTGCTGGAATACTTATGCATACGGTATTCTCAAATGGAATAATCTACTAAAAATAAGGCTTGACAGGCCTTCATTCACTTACTATAATTAACCTGTTATGGTGTAAATTAATTACAGTCAATGATGGAAAAGGAGGTGTCTAGCTTGAAACAGACATATCAGCCGAATACATTGTGGAGAAAAAGAACTCATGGTTTTCGTGAAAGAATGAAGACTAAGGGCGGCCGCATGGTTTTAAAAAGAAGACGCATGAAAGGCAGAAAAAAACTCTCTGCTTAATTATTACGAGATAAACAGAAAAGTTCCGGCATGTGGAATTTTTCTGTTTTTCTAGCATTACTAGGACAATTATGTATGTATGAACTAACGAAAGAGCAACGGCTGTGTAAAAATCGCGAATACCAGCTCGTATACCGCCGCGGGAAGTCGTATGTCAATCGCCGCGTCGTTTTATACGTCCTGCCGCGGTCGCCAAAACAACCGACCCGCATTGGTTTTGTGACGGGGAAAAAAATCGGTTGTGCCGTTGAGCGCAACCGCTGCCGCCGTCTGATGAAGGAAGTATACCGACTCCATCAGTTTGATCTGAAGGACGGTTTCGATTTAGTCCTCATTGGCCGCAGCAGTCTGAAATATGCCGGATATGCAGAAGCAGAGCAGTCTATTTTGCAGTTATTCCGGCATGCCAGGGTATTGAAAAAGAAGTGATGATGCATGAAATGGTGTTTCATAGCCCTGATTCGGGGCTACCAGTTATTTATATCGCCGCTTCACCGGCCATGCTGCCGGTTTTATCCCACTTGTTCTGCCTATGCTCTTGAAGCATTGCAGAAATACGGTGCGTTAAAAGGGAGTTACTTGGCAATAAGGCGCATTTTAAAATGCCATCCCTTTCATAAGGGTGGATATGATCCCGTACCGTAAATCCTTATTTTTACAACTGAACAGGAGTTGAGCACATTGGGCTTTTTCAGTGGAATAATGGATGTCCTCAGTGGTATTATGACGACATTTATGAATTACTGTTATGCTTTTACCCAGAACATGGGCTATCCGAGCTATGGCATTGCCATTATCTTGCTCACCTTGATTATTAAATTGGTGCTGTCTCCCCTTACGGCGAAACAGATCCGTTCCATGGAAGGTATGCAGCTTTTGCAGCCTAAGATTAAAGAGATACAGAAGAAATATAAGGGAAATCAGAAGAAGATGCAGGAAGAAATGTCTAAACTGTATCGGGAAATGGGCGTTAACCCCTTGTCGGGCTGCCTTCCCATTCTCATTCAGATGCCTTTCCTTATTTCTATATTCTATGCTCTAAGAGAGTATCCTTATGATCCTGCCTTTGAAAGCTTTTTATGGCTTCCCAGTCTCGGTCAGCCGGATCCTATTTACGTCATGCCGATCCTGTCGGCCATTTCGACGTACTTTATTCAGAACCAGATGTCCGGCGCACAGGTAGCTGCCTCGGAGGCTCAAGCGAAACAGCAGAAAATCATGAAAGTCGTCATGCCGCTGTTTATCGGTTGGATCAGCCTCAACTTCCCGAGCGGCTTGGTCATTTACTGGGTCGTTTCTAACCTTTTCCAGTGGGGCCAGCAGATGATTATGGCTCACCTCAAGAATAAAGGAGCAGAAGCATGAGTACTATCGAAGCAACAGGAAAAACGATCGAAGATGCCGTGCGCTCCGGTCTGGTGCGCCTCGGCAGAATGAAAGAAGAAGTCGATATCGAGATTTTAGAAGAACCGAAAAGCGGTTTCTTTGGATTTGGCAGTAAACCGGCCCGGGTCCGTATTACTGAAAAGGCCGATGTCACGCCGGTACCGTCTGACGTCGTTCAGGCCGAACCGGAAAAGGAAGTTCTCGTTGAAGAACCGCAAATAGCTGAAACGTCTGAAGATGCAAAGGATCCAGAAGTCTCACCATCCGATGTGGAAGAAGACGGGATTTCTGAAGCGGTCGTACATGAACCGGAGGAAGCTGTTTTTTCGGCAGAAGAAGCGGCTGCCAAGGGCAAGGCTTTCCTTCAGGAAGTCCTTAAGAACATGGGCATTGACGTAGTCATTGAAAAGATGATTAAATCCGATAAGATCCTTCTTCATCTCCATGGCAAGAACTTAGGCATTCTTATAGGCAAGCACGGTCAAACCTTGGATGCCCTCCAATATTTGACCAACCTGACGACCAATCAAGGTGAGAATGCACGGTACTTTATTATGCTCGATGTTGAAAACTACCGCCATCGCCGTGAAGAAACGCTGAAGCAGCTGGCTCATCGTTTGGCCAACCGGGTCAAACAAAATGGCGAGTCCGTTACCTTAGAGCCGATGAATGGCTATGAACGAAAAATCATTCACGTAGCCCTGCAAAATGACTCGGAAGTGCGGACGGAAAGCGAAGGCAAAGATCCGTACCGTCACGTCGTCATTTATTATCAAGGATAACGCATAACGATAGATATGAAAAAGGAGTTGTCGCTGACAACTCCTTTTAGACTATGGAAGGAGTCATATATGATGTATGATACGGCCGATACGATTGCGGCCATTGCAACCCCGCTCGGTGAAAGCGGCATCGGCGTCATTCGTATCAGCGGCAGCAAGGCCTATGCGGTCGGCGATGCCGTTTTTAAGAGTTCCTCTGAGGTTCCTTTGGCGAACCGTCGGGACCGTTCCATCCAGCACGGTATGATCGTGTCTGATGACGGCCGGCCAATCGATGAAGTTTTGCTGCTCATCATGAAGGGGCCTCATTCATATACAGCTGAAGATGTCTTAGAAATCCAGTGCCACGGGGGCTACAAGGCCTTAGAAGAAATATTGGCTCAGGTCCTTTCCCATGGGGCCCGCCTGGCCAATCCCGGCGAATTTACGCAGCGGGCCTTCGTGAACGGCCGTATCGACCTGGCTCAGGCCGAGGCCGTCATGGATGTCATCCAGGCCAAGAGCGATCAGGGCCTTACCAATGCTGTCAGTCAGCTTGAAGGACGGCTTTCGAAGGCCGTCGGTGCCATGCGCAAGGAACTGACTGATTTTATTACACGCCTGGAAGTCATGATCGACTATCCTGAAGAAGACTTAGAAGATATTACGGTCCCAGATGTTGCCGGTTCTATTCGGACTCAAATTGAAGCCCTCGATGAGATGTTGACTGCTTCGCGGGAAGGGCGAATGATCCGTGACGGCGTCATGGCAGCCATTGCCGGCACACCGAACGCCGGCAAATCGAGCCTGCTCAACTGCCTGCTTCAAAGCGATCGGGCTATCGTCACCGATGTGCCGGGCACGACGAGGGACGTTCTCGAAGAATGGATTTCTTTAAAGGGCGTTCCCGTCTGTTTGGTCGATACGGCAGGAATTCGCGAGACCGATGACCGGGTCGAACAGATTGGCGTAACGAAGGCTAAATCCTATATGGACAAGGCCGATATCACCGTCGTTGTCATCGACCGTTCTCGGCCTCTTTCTGAGGAAGATAAGAGCATCTTAGCGGCAACGGCTGATAAAAATGCCCTCATCGTCCTCAATAAACTCGATTTGCCGGCTGTCGTCGGCGAAGGCGATCTTACGGCTTATGACCATCCGATCCTGTCTATTTCGGCCAGTACCGGCGAAGGCCTGGAGGTTTTAAAAGACCGGCTTTTGGAACAGGCCCTGCCACGTACGAATCAATCGGGCAGTGCTCTTTTAACCAATACGCGTCATATTGAGCTGGTCCGCCAAAGCCGGGAGGCCTTGAGCCGTGCCCTGAAGACGATGGAAGACGGCATGCCTGTCGATTTTGCCGTCGTAGACTTGCGGGAAGCCTGGAGCCTCTTGGGCTCTATCACGGGGGATACCGTTCATGACGATATCGTTGAAGAAATCTTCAGCCGATTCTGTTTGGGAAAATAAAGAGGTGGAACTATGTTTACCGTCGATACATATGATGTCATCGTCATCGGCGCCGGCCATGCCGGCTGTGAAGCGGCTCTTGCCAGTGCCCGCTTAGGTGCCAAGACGTTGATGGCTACTTTAAATTTAGATAATATTGCCCTCATGCCCTGCAATCCGGCCGTAGGAGGTCCCGGAAAGAGTCATTTGGTCCGGGAAATCGATGCCTTAGGCGGAGAAATGGGAATCAATACCGATAAAACGTGCCTGCAAATGCGGATGCTCAATACCGGCAAGGGTCCTGCTGTCTATTCGCTGCGGGCGCAGTCCGATAAAAAGCTGTATCAGATGGACATGACCAAGACCCTGGAAAACCAGGAAAATCTCGATGTCAAACAGCTTATGATTACTGACTTGCTGCTCGAAGACGGTAAGGTTTCTGGCGTGCGGACGGAACTGGACGAAGTCTATAAGGCATCCTGCGTCATCTTGGCGACAGGAACCTATTTAAAGGGGAAAATCATCATTGGCGACTGCACCTATTCCGGCGGCCCCATCGGCCAGCGTTCGGCAGAAGACCTGTCGGGATCGCTCTTAAAAGCCGGGATCAAGCTCATGCGCTTTAAGACCGGTACGCCGGCCCGCGTCGACCGCCGCACCCTTCGGACTGATGAAATGACTAAGCAGGAAGGGGATAAAGACGGCCATGCATTTTCCTTCTTGTCGGAACGAAAGAACCGCAACAAGGCTTGCTGCTGGCTGACCTTTACCAATGAAGAAACGCATAAAATCATTCGCGACAACCTTGATCGGGCACCGATGTGCAACGGCGTCATCGAAGGCATCGGTCCCCGGTACTGCCCGTCCATTGAATCGAAAATCGTCCGCTTTGCCGATAAAAAGCGGCACCAGCTTTTCGTTGAACCGGAAGGGGAATCGACAGAAGAAATGTACGTCCAGGGCATGAGTACCAGTATGCCTGCCGACGTTCAGTACGCCTTCCTGCGGACGATACCGGGCCTTGAAGACGTAAAAATCATGCGTCCCGGCTACGCCATCGAATACGACTGCCTTGATCCGACGCAGCTCACGCCATGGCTGGAAACGAAAAAGATTTCCGGCCTCTTTTCAGCCGGCCAGGCCAACGGCACCAGCGGTTATGAAGAAGCGGCAGCTCAAGGGCTGATTGCCGGTATCAATGCGGCTTTAAAAGTGCAGCATAAAGATCCCTTCGTCCTGACCCGTTCCGAAGCCTACATCGGCGTCCTCATCGATGATTTAGTCACCAAGGGAACGAACGAGCCTTACCGCATCATGACCAGCCGCAGTGAGTACCGCCTCATCCTGAGGCAGGATAATGCCGATTTGCGCCTGACCCAGAAGGGCTATGATATTGGCCTGGTTACAGAAGAACGATATCAGGCATTCACAAATAAGAAACAGGCTATTGAGGCAGGGATTTCGGCCTTGAAGGAAATTTCAGTTACGCCGTCTAAAGATAACTTGGCGAAACTTGAAAAACTCGGCACAGCGCCTATCCATACGGCCCTCACAGCCTATGACCTTCTTCGTCGTGATGACGTGACCTATGCGTCCCTACAGACTGTCTTTGACTTGCCGGACTTAGCGGAAGACGTTGAGGAAGAAATCGAAATCATGATTAAGTACGAAGGCTACATCAGCCGTCAGATGGAACAGGTCGATAAGATGAACCGTCTGGAAAAGAAGAAAATGCCCAAAGACATCGTCTATGCCGACATCGACACTTTGTCTGCCGAAGCGCGGCAGAAGCTCGATGAAATCCGCCCCTTGTCCTTAGGTCAGGCCAGCCGTATTTCCGGCGTTTCACCGGCCGATATTACGGCCCTTCTGATTCTCTTGGAACAACACAACCGGGGGGATAAGTGATATGTTTGGCAGTGAATTACAATCGGCTCTTACAGCCATGGGACTTTCGGTTACGGAGGAACAGCTCCGCCAATTCGACGTCTTTCATGAACAATTAATTGAAACCAATAAGGTCATGAACCTGACGGCCATTACCGAGCCTAAAGAAGTAGCGATAAAACACATGGCCGACAGTCTTTCCTGTTATGAAGCGGATTGCTTTACGCCGGGGGCGTCCGTTCTTGATTTGGGAACCGGCGCCGGTTTTCCCGGCCTGCCCCTGCTCATCTATCGCCCGGATTTGAAGGTTACCTTTTTTGACTCCCTGCAAAAGAGACTTACTTTTTTGCAGAACTTGGTCGATCAATTGGGACTTACTGCCGATTTCCTTCACGGTCGGGCCGAAGAGGCGGCCCATCAGCCTATCTACCGCAGTGCCTTTGACGTCGTGACCAGCCGAGCCGTGGCTCGTTTAAATATTCTGGCCGAATGGGCTCTGCCCTATGTCAAACAGGACGGTTATTTCATTTCTTTAAAGGGCGCCCAGTATGAGGACGAACTGAAAGAAGCTGAAAAGGCCTTGAAGATTTTAGGCGGTACGGTGGACCATGTGAAGGCCGTTCAGCTTCCGGGACTCGATGAGGTGCGGGCCGTCATCTATATTCAAAAGACTGGCGAAAGTCCTAAAAAATATCCGCGCAAGCCGAAAATGGCTGTAAAAAATCCTTTATAAAGGAGAGGTGCAATTATGTCTTTGAAAAAAATGATTTGTTTGGCTGCTGCTGCCTGTATGACGATGGCAGCGCCGGTCTTTGCCGATGAACTGCAGAAACCGGATATCGAGGCTCATGCAGCCTATGTCATGGATGCCGATACGGGGGATGAACTCTATGCGAAAAATGCCGATGACCTGGCCTATCCCGGCAGTACGACGAAAATTATGACGGCCATCCTCGGCATTGAGCTCGGGAAGAGTCAAAATCTGATGGATAAACCCCTTAATATTACGAATGATATCTATGACATCGAAAGTGATGCTTCGGTCCTCGGCATCAAACCGGGCGATCAGATTACCCTCAGTAATGGCATGACCGGCATGATGCTCGTATCGGGCTGTGATGCGGCCGTTGCCGTCGCCGAAACGGTGACGCCGACAGAATCTGATTTTGTCGCCAAGATGAATGAAAAAGCAGCTGCTTTAGGCGCTTCTCATACGCACTTTGCCAATCCTCACGGCCTTCCCGATACGAACCATTACTCGACGGCTCGCGACATGGCTGTTATCGCTGCCTATGGCATGAAGATTCCTGAATTTCAGGATATGGTCAGCCGAAGCGAATTCGACATGCCCTATATGGACGGCGGATTTAAGCACTGCACGTCGACCAACGAGTTTTTGACCAGCGGCTTTTCCGGCGCCAACGGCATCAAGACCGGTACGACCAATGCCGGTGGTCCTTGTCTTGTCGTTTCGGCAACGAGAGACGGTCGGACGGTCATCGCATCGATCATGAATTCGAGTGACCGCTATGGCGATGCCCAGAAACTGATGACCTACGCTTTTTCGGCTCTGAAAGATGCGGAACCGGCAGAAAATGTCTACATCGTGCGCCATGCACCGGCAGGCCAGACCTTATCGGATATTCAGGAAAAGCAGCAGCAGGCTGCTGAATTAGCCGCTCAGCAGGGGCAGGAACAATCGTCGAGTGCAGCAACGACACAAAAAGCTGCCGGCCAGTCACAGGAATCGAAGGATTACGTTCCTTTTTCTCCGGCCGCTTAAAATTTGATATTGACAAAATAAATCAATATTCGTATAATAACATCAGCAGATTCGTACAGGACTGACGGATTCAAGTGGAGCAACCACGTGAACTGTACGAAGCCATTTCATGCCGACCGTCTGGGCAAGTGTATGCTACTAACATATTCTTGGGCCCGGGGGTCGGTATATTTTTTTTCAGACCTCTTGGCTCCCTACCTGGAAGGAGATAATGGATCATGAAAAGAAATCGTTGGCTCATCGCTTTGTCGGCTATCGGCCTCCATATTTGTATCGGCAGTGTCTACGCTTGGAGCGTTTTGACCAAGCCGATCATGGAAGCTATGGGCTTTAGCCTGCAGGAAACGACGTGGACTTTTTCTTTAGCTATTTTATTCCTCGGATTGTCGGCCGGTTTCTTGGGCAGTTTTGTTCAAAAAATCGGACCTCGCAAATCCGGGCTCTTGTCGATGACCTTCTTCGTCTTGGCTATGTTCGGTACGGCAGCTGCCCTCTACCTGCACAGCCTGCCCATGCTCTACTTGTTCTACGGCGTCATCGGCGGCATCGGCCTGGGGACGGGCTACATTACGCCGGTATCGACGTTGGTTAAGTGGTTCCCTGAAAACCGCGGCTTTGCAACGGGTTTGGCTATCATGGGCTTCGGTTTTGCCAGCTTGATTGCAGGTCCTGCCATGCAAATTCTGGTTCAGTCTTTTGGTCTGGTGGCTAATTTCATCATCCTCGGTATTGTATATATGGTCATTATGACGGCCTCTTCCTTATATTTAGCGCCTCCCGAAGAAGATTCGGCAGCGGCTGCTGAAAAGAAATCGAACGTTGAATATGCCGATGCACAGCCTCAGTTTACCGTTCGCGACTCCATGAAAACGTGGCAGTTCTACGCCATTTGGTGGCTCTTCTTTACGAACATTACCTGCGGCATCGCCCTCTTGGCCGTCGCTTCTCCCATGGCCCAGGATGTCGTCGGCATGTCTCCCATGGCAGCAGCTTCTATGGTCGGCCTCATCGGTCTCTTGAACGGTGCCGGCCGCATTGCTTGGGCTACCGTTTCCGACTATATCGGCCGTTCGTCGACATATGTCTTATTCTTCGCCATTGAAATCCTGGCCTTCTGGCAGCTTGCCAATGTAACCAGCGCTTTCAGCTTCCAAATCCTCCTCCTGCTCATCATTACTTGCTATGGCGGCGGTTTTTCCTGCATGCCGGCTTACCTCAGCGACCTTTTTGGGACCAAGTATCTCAGCGCCATTCACGGCCGTATCCTGACGGCTTGGGGGGCTGCCGGCGTTGCCGGTCCGGTCTTGGTATCGATCATCAAAGAAACGACGAACAGCTACGCTACGACGCTGTACTTCTTCGTCGGAGCCTTCGTAGTGGCTTTGGTACTGATGGCATTCTTGAAATACCAGACCCGTCACGGAATTGAAACGACGGCCCAGCCGTCTCGGAGTACCGGTATGTAAGTGCTTTCTTAAATAGAAATGATTGACCCGACCGATTCATCATCGGGTTATGGAAGTTCATGGAAGGAAATTGTCCCTTATATGACAGTTTCCTTCTTTTTTTTATTTCTATGTGAATAAAATCACTTGAATGAGCTGAGCACATAAATGAACGAATTTGATTGCTTTTTGATTATAATGGTTGTATTTGATTGAAAATGAATGAAATTAACGATATAATATGGCGAGAGGAGGCTGGAAAAGGAAGTGATGCGATGCTGACTGAAGAAAGACATGAAAAAATAATGCGACTCGTCAATACGAGCGGAGCCGTATCTGTTCAGGATTTAGTTAGTTTTTTGAACATCTCGGAATCGACAGTCCGAAGGGATTTACTGACCCTTGATCGGGAAGGCCGCCTGCGCCGTGTTCATGGCGGAGCGACGACGCTTCGAGACGATTCTTTATATGAAGCGGATATGGAGAATTTGCAGGATAAATATTCTATTCATATGAGTGAAAAGCGGCGTATTGCTCAGTATGCAGCCCGACTGATTCATAAAGAGGACTTTGTATATCTCGATGCCGGTTCGACGACGGAACAGCTCGTCGAGTTCCTGGCCGGTTCAGAAGCGACATTTGTTACGAACAGTATTCCCTTGGCACAGAAATTAGGCCGCATCGGCGGCAGGGTCTATATCGTTCCCGGACGAGTGAAGGGCGATACGGAAGCCATCGTCGGCAGTGAAATGAGAGACATGATTGGCCGATACCATTTTACCAAAGGATTTTTTGGTGCCAACGGCATTGCAGTCCATTCCGGCTGCACGACGCCCGATGATGAAGAGGCCGTTTGTAAAAGAGCCGCTTTGGGGCAGTGCTTGGATCGCTTTGTCTTGGCCGATTCCAGTAAGTTCGGCTTATCTTCACATATTACATTTGCAGAATTGTCAATGGTTACGCTGATTACGGCGCGGGACGATGACAGCCTCGATTACAAACCGTATCAGCAAATTACGGAGGTGCATATCCTGTGATTTATACAGTTACGTTCAACCCATCCTTAGATTATGTTGTCCATATGAAGAAGTTTACAGCCGGTGATATCAATCGGGCAGAGCAAGAAATGATTTATCCCGGTGGCAAGGGCATCAATGTATCCCTCGTTCTCGGCAACCTTCACATCCCGTCTAAGATGCTGGGCTTTGTGGCCGGCTTTACGGGTAAGGAAATCGAACGCCTGGCTAAAGAAAACGGCGGGGATACGGATTTTATCCTCCTCGATGAAGGATGCTCGCGCATTAACCTCAAGGTCAGTGCCGATGACGAAACGGCTGTTAACGGCATGGGTCCGAATATTCCTGAAGATAAGCTCAATGCCCTTTTGGCGCAAATCGATGCCATTGCGGATGGTGATACATTGGTCTTGGCCGGCAGTATTCCCAGTGATATTCCAGACGATATCTATGAACAGATCTTGAAGCGCCTTCAAGGCCGGGATATTCGCGTCGTCGTCGATGCTACAGGCGACTTATTGAAAAATGTCATTAAATATAAACCATTCCTCATTAAGCCCAATAATTTTGAATTAGGCGAACTGTTCAGCGTCGATCTCAAGACGGATGATGAAATCATCGTCTGCGCTAAACAGCTGCAGGCTATGGGGGCCCGCAACGTCCTCGTTTCTCTCGGGGGAGACGGTGCGCTTCTTCTCGGCGAAGACGGAAAAGTATACCGCCGTCCGTCCCCGAAGGGCACACTGGTCAACTCTGTCGGTGCCGGAGACAGTATGGTCGCCGGATTCCTGGCCGGTTTTGAATCGGCTAAGGGAGACCTCAATGAAGCTTTGAAGATGGGTATCAGCGCCGGCAGTGCTTCGGCCTTTAATGAATGGCTGGCAACGGAATCCCAGATTCGGGACATTTATTCCCAGTTATAAGTGAATTTGTACTTTTTGTATTAGAGAATTGAATGGTATAGAGAATTAAATCGAGAAGGAGTGATGTAGATGCGTATTGTAGATTTACTCAAGAAGCAGAGCATTGACCTTAATGCCGCTGTTGCCGATAAGACAGCGGCCATTGGCCACCTCGTCGACCTCATGGATGCCGGCGGTAATTTGAATGACAAAGAGCTGTACAAAGAACGTGTTCTGGCTCGTGAAGCCGAAGGCAGCACGGGTATCGGCGAAGGCATTGCCATTCCTCATGCCAAGACGGAAGCCGTAAACGAACCGGGGCTGGCCTCGATGATCGTTCGTGACGGCGTCGATTACGAAAGCCTCGACGACGAACCGGCTCATCTGTTTTTCATGATTGCAGCCCCGGCCGGCGGTGCAGACGTCCACTTGGAAGTATTGAGCCGTTTGAGCCGTATGCTGATGGATGATGATTTTCGCAATGCCTTGATGCAGGCTAAGACGCCGGAAGAATACCTTGCGACGATCGATAAGGCCGAAGCCGAACAGATTGAAGCCGAAGCCGCAGAAGCGGCCGCTGAAGCCGCTGCGGAAGAAGCACCGGCCGTAGAAGCGGCTCCATCCGAACGACCCTTCATCGTCGGCGTTACGGCTTGCCCGACGGGCATTGCCCATACTTATATGGCTGCCGAAGCGTTGGAAAATAAGGCCGCTGCCATGGGCGTCGACATCAAAGTCGAAACCAATGGTTCCGGCGGGGTTAAAAATCACCTGACCGAAGCCGATATCAAGCGGGCTGTCGGCGTCATCGTCGCCGTCGATAAAGACGTACCGGTCCAGCGCTTTGCCGGCAAAAAGGTCATCTTCACCAAAGTTGCCAACGGCATTAAGATCCCGGAAGAATTGATTCAGACAGTCCTCGACGGCAAAGCTCCCGTTTATCAGGGATCGGAATCGTCTTCTGAATCGGTAGCTCTTGAAAGTGCCGAAAAGGAAAGCGTCGGCCGCCAGATTTATAAGCATTTGATGAATGGCGTATCCCATATGCTGCCCTTCGTTATCGGCGGCGGTATTCTCATCGCCTTGGCCTTCCTCTTTGATATGGACAATGCCGGTGCGGCAAACTTCGGTAGTGGGACGCCTGTCGCCGCCTTATTGAAAAATATCGGCGGTCTGTCCTTCAGCATGATGATGCCTATCCTGGCCGGATACATTGCCATGAGTATCGGCGAACGACCGGCTCTGATGCCCGGTATCGTCGGCGGGTTCCTGGCGACAACGGGCGGATCCGGTTTCTTTGGCGCTCTCTTTGCAGGCTTCATTGCCGGTTACTTGGTTCTTTTATTGAAAAAAGTCTTGTCGGTCCTGCCGGAATCCCTGGAAGGCACGAAGCCCATCCTCTTTTATCCGGTGTTAGGTCTGGTTCTCATCGGCCTTATCATGACCTTTGTCATCAACCCGCCGACGGCTATCTTTAATACCTGGTTGTTCGACAGCCTCAACAGTATGACGACGTCGAGCCGTATCGTCCTCGGTTTCGTCCTCGGAGGCATGATGTCTATCGACTTTGGCGGTCCTATCAACAAGGCAGCCTACGTCTTTGGGACGGCCTCGCTCATGAGTGCTACCGGTCAGGCTGTCAGCTCGGGCATCATGGCTTCGGTCATGGCCGGCGGCATGGTTCCGCCCCTGGCAATCGCCTTGGCTATGCTGATCTTTAGAAATAAGTTTACGCCGAAAGAACGGCAGTCGACGATTACCAACTTCATCATGGGCCTGTCCTTCATTACGGAAGGTGCCATTCCTTTTGCAGCCTCTGACCCGCTTCGCGTCATTCCGACCTGCGCCATCGGTTCTGCTGTCGCCGGCTCGCTGTCGATGCTCTTTGGCTGCGCCCTTCCGGCACCTCACGGCGGTATCTTCGTATTCGGTGTCATCACCAATTGGCCCATGTATATCGTCTCTTTAATTGCCGGTGTCATCGTGGCAGCCATCTTACTCGGTATTTTCCGCAAAAAACGTCCTCAAGAGTAATTGCGTAATTTCCATAAATCAAGTACACTATATAATAGAGTTTTATCTCAACTATTCCAAACACTTATTTCCTGAAGGAGGAATTTTCATGAAAGAATTTGAATTTGTTGTAACCGATCCCCAGGGTATCCATGCTCGTCCGGCTGGCCTCTTGGTTAAAGAAGCTAAAAAATTTGAATCCAACATCAGTGTCTTCAAAGGCGCTCGTAAAGGTGATTTGAAAAAAATCTTCACCGTCATGGCTTTAGGGGTAAAGCAGGGTGAATCCATTAAAGTACAGGTAGAAGGCGCTGACGAAGAACAGGCAGCAAGTGCTGTAGAAGCCTTCTTGAAGGAAAACTTCTAAGATTTTTGAGGGGGAAAGCAGATGCTGACGTTAAAAGGTAAGAGTGTCTTTTCCGGTATCAGTATCGGACCGCTGGCACTGTTTCATCGCAACACCATTTCTACAGCCGTTCGGCCCATTGAAAGTGTCGAAGTAGAATTGGCGCGTTTCCAAAAAGCGCGTGAAGAAGCGATGAGCCAGCTGAAAGACTTATATGTTAAAGCTGTAGACAAAGTCGGTGAAGAACAAGCGGCTGTCTTTGAAGTTCATCAGATGATGCTCGATGACGATGACTATGTTGAAGGTATTGAAACAAGAATCCGCGAGGAAAAAATGAATGCTGAAGCAGCCGTTGATCAGACGGCTCAAGAACTCGCGGAGATGTTCCGCTCCATGGAAGACGCCTATATGCAGGCCCGTGCAGCCGACGTTCTCGATATTTCCCGCCGCGTAGAGCAGCAGCTCAGCGGCGGCCCGGGGATTGATTTCAGTAACTATGATCAGGTTATCATTGCTGCTGACGACTTGGCACCGAGCGAAACGTTACAGCTCGATACTGACAAGATCCTTGGCTTTGTTACGTCAGCAGGCAGCACCAACTCGCATACGGCTATCTTAGCCCGTACCTTGGGGATTGCCGCTGTCGTCAGCACGGGAACGCAGCTTCACAACGACGTTGACGGTATGATGGCTGTCATCGACGGCACGACAGGGGACGTTTACATCAATCCTGATGAAGAAACGCTGGCCCTGATGAAGAAAAAGCAGAAAGAAGAAGAACTGCGCCTTACAGCCTTAGAACAGGTGCGCGGTGTCCCGACGGTTACCAAAGACGGCAAGAAGATCAATCTCTTTGCCAATATCGGCAATCCGGGCAACCTGCCTCAGGTTCTGGCCAATGATGCCGAAGGCATCGGTCTTTTCCGCAGCGAATTCCTCTATTTGGAAAGCAGCAACTATCCGACGGAAGATCAGCAGTTCGAAGCCTATAAGCAGGCTGCAGAAGCCCTTGAAGGCAAGACCGTCGTCATCCGTACGCTTGATATCGGTGCCGATAAAAAGGTTGACTATTTCGACCTTGATCCGGAAGAAAACCCGGCTATGGGCATGCGTGCTATCCGCATCTGCCTGAGCCGCGTCGATTTGTTCAAGACACAGCTCCGCGCCTTGCTTCGTGCTTCGGCATTCGGTAAGATTGCCATCATGTTCCCCATGATTATTTCCGTCTGGGAAGTACAGCAGAGCAAAAAAATCTTGGACGAAGTCCGCCGGGAATTGGATGCCAAAGGCATTGCCTACGATAAGGATATGGAAGTCGGCATTATGGTCGAAACGCCGGCGGCTGCCGTCATGAGTGAAGAACTGGCTAAAGAAGTTGACTTCTTCAGCATCGGTTCTAACGATTTGACCCAGTACACCTTGGCTATCGACCGTCAGCAGACGAAACTCGATACCTTCTTCGATCCCCATCATCCGGCTGTCCTGAAACTGATTCAGATGACCATTGAAAATGGCCATAAAGCCGGCATTTGGGTAGGTATCTGCGGTGAACTCGGTGCTGATTTGACCTTGACGGAAACCTTCCTGCGCATGGGGGTAGACGAACTGTCGGTCAGCCCTCCGTCTGTATTGCCGCTGCGTGAAAAAGTTCGCTCTTTGGATCTCAGTAAATAATCTATCAAAGCGTTGCTCCTTCGGGAGCAGCGCTTTTTTGATATTTTAGCCTAAAATCCTCTTTACTTTTTTGTATAAAATGGTATAATAATAAAAACAAATTTAATTTTTATTCATTTTAATGGAGGAATTGGCATGGATATGAAAAAAATGGGTACTGCATTGCTTACAGGTGTTTTGGCGGCGTCACTCTTAGCCGGCTGCGGCAGCAGTCAAAAAGAAGCAGGCGATGCCAATAAGCCGCTTCGAGTCGCTACCAATGCGACCTTCGTTCCTTTTGAATTTAAAGACAGCGATCAGTCGGCCGAATACAAAGGCTTTGAAATGGATTTGATCCGTGCCGTCGCCAAAGAAATGAATCGCGATGTCGAATTTAATAATATTGCCTTTTCCGGTATCATTCCTATCATCCAGCAAGGGGACATGGACATTGCTGCGACGGGGATGACGGTTACGCCGGAACGGGCTCAGAAAGTCGCTTTTGCAGCTCCTTTCTATGAATCGAAACTGGTCATCTTAACGCCGAAGAACAGCGGTATCCATTCGGCAGCGGATCTCCAGGGCAAACAGATTGCCGTTCAAATCGGGACGACAGGGGCTAAATATGCTGAAGAACAGGGATACAATGTCAAGCAGTTCGATAATAACTCGGAAGCCATCATGGAACTCCAGGTTGGCGGCTCGCCGGCAGCTATCATCGATAAGCCTGTTGCCGATTACTTCCTGACCCAGGACGGAAAGGATAAATTCGATGTCATCGATATCAGCAATACGAAGCCGGAATATCTGGCCTTTGCCCTCAATAAGGATAATAAGGAACTCTTGCAGCAAGTAAACGAAGCTATGGAAAAATTGAAGAAGAGCGGTGAATTCCAGCAGATTTACAAAAAATGGTTCAACACGGATATGCCGGATCTCCCGACCAGTGCCGATGCCGTCTTGAAATAAACGGTAATGAACGCATCCTTCTTTAGGGACTATTAGCGATAAAAAATAAGCAGCCTTTAAGGGCTGCTTATTTTTTATGATACCGGTATTTTTGGATGCTTGCGAAACTATGCAAGGGTATAAATCTTTACTTCCGGATCTCCTGTCCAAAGGGGCTGAAGGCCGACGAAGACGTCGTTTTTGAAGAGGTCGCTGGAAAGATAAGCCTGGGCGTGTTCGGCACTGTCAAAGCCGTGGAGTACCTGTACGTCTTCATCGCGGATGAGGAGGTCTTTGGTCAAGGCTCCTTCAATAGTCGTCAGGAAGGGCTGGCGGTAGTCCGTATATACTTTGGCGGCAGCCGGTCGATTGGCGGCATCGATTTTCATGGTAATTTCTAAATAAGCCTTTACGTTCATAGTATGTTCCTCCCTTTCGGTTTTCTGTGAGCTCTTCTTCATTATAGCGGCCCTACTCGGCCGGGAGAAGATATAAGCAAATTTATGAGTCACTATTCATTTTAATAGTAACTTGAAGGGATAAAAGGGAGCTACTATAATAAAATCAGCATCAAGAAAGGTGGCGTGAACGGTGTATAAGCCTAAATTAGAAAAGGATATCCGATGTCCCTTAGAATATGGACTGTCTGTTTTTGGCGGTAAATGGAAATCGAGGATAATCTGTGTGTTAGCTGAAAACGGAAGACTGCGATACAGCGCTATCCGCAGGGAAATGGCGAATATTACTGATGCCGTCTTGGCAGCGACCTTAAAAGAATTGATGAATGACGACATGATCGAACGGCATCAGTTTTATGAAATTCCGCCTCGAGTTGAATACGGATTGACGGCCAAGGGGTACTCATCGGTTCCTATACTTCAAAGTATCTGCAAATGGTCCGGAGCTTATCATCGGGAGGATAATGAGCATACGATGCGTCAGTGTCAAAAATGTGATTACAATCAGCGGACTGACTGAGGGAGACCTATGTGTTCTTATAATCCGAGCAGGATTTTTCAACGGGTACAGCCGATAAAAAAAGAGAGATTGTCACCGAGTGGATGACGATCTCTCTTTTTCATGGATACCGTGCGTTTTTGCAGGATATGTCATTTAACTTTTCAGTTCAGGCATTTTGATGGGTGTCTTATCGACGAGGCGGACAATCAGCAAGGTGATGATACAGATGACCCATTCAAAGTAGATGACATGGGGCAGCAGGCGGACAGCCGGGCATAACTGCCAGAGAATGAGGCCGGCGATGCCAACCAAAGTCGTCCAAAAGGCCGTGTTTTTACGGCACAGGGACGGGGCGAAGAGGGTGCACAGGAATACCAAGGTAAAGGCTGTCGTAAGGCTCAGGCCAATGAGCATAACCTTTACGATGCCGACGGCATAGAAGGCCATCAGCAGGGTGATGGCGCCAATGATGACGATGATCAGGCGGTTGGCTTTGACGTAGGTCATGTCCGACATATTCGGCTTGATAAAACGTTTAAACACGTCCTGAGAGATGAGCGTGCCGGCGCCGAGGAGGATGGTGCAGGCCGTCGATACGTCAGCGGCCCAAAGGGCGGCTAAGGTCATCCCGGAAGAGAAAGGATCGAGGCTCATGATGATTTGCGGCAGGGCCAGGGTCGGATTGATATCGGGGAACTGGGCCTTGGCAGCCAGGCCTAAGATGGCCGATAAGAAGCCGATAGGGAAGATGAGCAGGCCGCCGAGGATAAATCCTTTACGGGCTTCTTTGGCGCTTTTGGCACCGCAGGCGATCTGTACCGGCCCTTGGGCGGTGATGGCCTGGGTGGTCATGACGATGATCCAGCCCATGAGGACGGCGAAGGACAGGCCGCCCATGGGAGAGAACCAGTTGAAGTCCGCTGCCGGAAGTGCTGCGTTGATGCCGCTGATGCCGCCGTCACGGATGAGGATGCGAATTAGGGAATAGATGATGCCAAGGTAAATGACGGTAACGCTTAAGATATTGGACAGGCCCGACGACCACAGGCCTCCGATGGCCGTGATGCCGACGAAGACGATGGCGCTGGTAATCATGCCGCCCTGCATGGAAAAGATATCCGGCATGAGGGCGTGCAGGATGGAGCCGCCGGCGACGTACTGCAGGGACGTGATGCAGAGCATGATGAGAGACAAGCCGATGACGCTGATGATGCGGGCTTTTTTATCGTAGCTCCGTTCAAAGAGTTCGGGAATGGTCGTACAGTTCAGCGAACGGTATTTGCCGGCAGCGACGAAGCCCATGACGATGGCCCCGATAGCCCAGGCGGCATTGTACCAACCGGCAGCCAGGCCGACTTTGACGGCACTTTCGGCGACGCCGACGGTGGAAGCTGCGCCGACGGCCATGCCGGTAATGCTGACGGCGACCAGGCCGGTGGAAAACTTACGGCCGGCAAAGAGATATTCCGTCGGGTTTTGACTGGCCCGATGTTTGACGTACATGGAAATGGCAAATAATAAGATGATGTATAAGATGACAATAGCAAGTTGAATCGACATGTTCCTTGTAGCTCCTTTTTTTGGTATTTTGCAACATTGGTTCCTTACAAGGGAACAACGTGTGACAAGAATTGGTAATATTATAGGATAAAATGATGAAAAATACAAGGATTTTATCGATGAATGGACTCTTTTTTTTCCGATTTTGCAGGGACCATTGCATGAGGCGCATAAATATGGTATGATACGGCCGAGGCAAAAGATAGCATCACGCAATGTGAGTTATACTTTTTTTATGTCTACTATCGATTCATTATCTGCTTGGATCTGATTCAGACCGAGACAGGAAGGATTGCTCATCATGTTATGGCCGTAAAGCCATATCTGTGTTTTTTCACGATATGTGCCTGTGCTAAGTGACGGTTGCAGATACCCATACCTTTCAGTCCGAGCTGAAAGGTATTTTTTTATGTCCTTTTGCCCCGAAACTAAGACAGGAGGTATAGATTGATTGAAAAAGTGTTGTGATTTTCTGGTCAGCCATATGGCCGTCTTCGTCGTCCTCATCGGCGTTGTCGGAGCGCTGTGGCCGTGGACGCTGAAGTGGGCTGCTCCTTATGTCGGCTGGCTCTTGGGCATCGTCATGTTCGGCATGGGCATGACCTTGACCGTCGCGGACTTTAAGACTGTTTTTAAGCGGCCTTGGGAAGTCCTTATCGGCATCTTTGCGCAGTTCCTGATCATGCCTTTCGTGGCTTGGGGCCTGGTCCGTATCTTTGCCCTGCCGCCGGAACTGGCCATTGGCGTCATCTTGGTAGGTACCTGCCCGGGTGGGACGGCATCGAATGTCATTTCCTACCTAGCTAAGGGCGACGTAGCCCTGTCGGTATCGATGACGATGGCAACGACCTTGTTGGCTCCCATCGTTACGCCGGCTTTGACTTGGCTTTTGGCGGGCGCATGGATCCATGTTTCTTTCTTGTCGATGATGCTTTCCATTGTCCAGATGGTCCTGGTTCCGGTGCTGCTCGGCTTAGGGGTTAACCATTTCTTTGCCCGCGGCGTCGAAAAGGTACTGCCGGCCATGCCCGTCGTCTCCGTGGTCACCATCGTCATTCTCGTAGGCTGCGTCGTATCCCTCAGTGCATCTCGCCTTTTCGATGTCGGCCTCTTAATGGCGGTCATCGTCGTCCTGCACAACGTCTTCGGACTGACCCTCGGCTACCTCATGGCCAAACTGTTCCGCCTCGATTCGAAAAAATCCCGGACCGTCGCTATCGAAGTGGGCATGCAAAATTCCGGAATGGCAGCGTCCTTGGCGGTCTTGTACTTCAATCCGGCAGCGGCTATTCCCGGTGCTATTTTCAGTGTCTGGCACAATATTTCCGGATCCCTCATTGCCAACTACTTCTCTCGCCGCGATGAAAAGGGCGATGGCGTCGGTGTTAAAGAATCGACAGCCCATGCGGCATAATCTATTTTTATAAAGGAGTTTATGATCATGAAAATTTTCCGTACTGTCAAAGAAATGCAGGCATTTTCCCGTGAACAAAAGAAGGCCGGCAAGGTCATCGGCCTGGTCCCGACTATGGGTGCCCTCCATGAAGGGCATTTGACGCTGATGCGGACGGCAAAAGCCGCCTGTGACGTCGTCGTCGCTTCGGTCTTCGTCAATCCGACCCAGTTCGGCCCCAACGAAGACTATGACGCCTATCCGCGCCGCTTTGAAGAAGACTGCCGGAAACTGGAAAGTGTCGGCGTCGATGCCGTCTTCCATCCGGAACCGTCGGAAATGTACCCCAAGGGTTACTGCACGTACGTCAATGTCGACGGCGATATTACCCATAAGCTCTGCGGTGCCCAGCGGCCCATCCATTTCCGCGGTGTGGCAACGGTCGTCACCAAGCTGATCAATATTACCGGCGCCGATGAAGCTTTCTTTGGCCAAAAAGATGCCCAACAGGTCGTCGTCGTCCGCCGTTTCGTCAGTGACCTCAATCTGCCCGTCCATATCAACATGGTCCCCATCGTCCGTGAAGAAAGCGGTCTGGCTCGGAGTTCGCGCAATGCTTATATGTCCGACACTGAAAAAGAAGCAGCCCTGGTCCTCTCGCGCAGCCTGAGAAAAGCCAAGACGGCTTATGACGGCGGCGAAAAAGATGTAGAAAAGCTGAAAGCCATTGTTACGTCTGAAATTGAAGCCGAACCGATGGCTTCCATTGATTATGTCGATCTCTTTTCCTTCCCTGACTTGGAACCGATCCAAACGGTTTCCGACGAAAGCCTTTTGGCCATTGCCGTCCGCATCGGTAAGACCCGCCTCATCGACAATATCATCTTAAAATAGTAAATCTTTATATTTTCTTGACATTTCCTCCATATCTTTTTCGCACCATTTTGGTATACTCTAACCATAGAAATGATGATGATTTTCTTTAGGAGGTTATATCTATGAAAAAGAAGGTACTGCTTATCGTAGCTGCTCTTTCCGTTATGGCAGGATTCTCTGCTTTTGCAGCCAATTCATATTCAGACCAGAATGATTCTTCTTATTACAACAATGGTTATTACTGTCACGGCAATGGCTACTACAGTGACAATGGCGATGGCTACGACGATGGCTATTGCCATGGTCCGTACATGGGCCACCATGGCTATCAGAGATAATCGTTTGTTTTAAAAGGGGGAAGTTAATATGGTAATGACTCATTACATGGAGCTCTTGTCGCTTCATTCACCGTGGTTTTTGATTCTCTTCATGCTGGTGCCGATGGTATTGGCAGAAACGATTTTGGCATCGGGTGCCTTTTCCTTGCTGTATAAGGATCATCGCAGCGAAAAATGGGACAGCCTGAGCCACATCTGCGGTATTATTCTCGGGGTATTCTTCATCATTGCGACGGTATATATCGTCACGTCTTACATTCCGACCATTCAGTGGCGCGGTCCTATCGACATGGTTTCGATTTGGGCTTACGTCCTCGGCGTCATTCCTGCCGTTTTGATTCTCTTGCAGGAATTGGGGATTATCTTCAAGAACCAGGATTCTACGTCTAAGATCAAGAATCATATCGTGCTCATGATTCTCTTCGTTCTGTTCACCCACTTGGCGATGGTCTTTGGGATGGCAGATCCGAAACTGGCCGGCTACGTTCCGACGCAGCAGGAAATGCAGATGCATGACAACATGCAGATGGACATGAATATGCCTATGGATCACAGCCAGATGAACCATGACCAGATGAATCACGACCAGATGAGCAATGGTCAGATGAACCACGATCAGATGGGTCATGACCAGATGAGTCACGATCAGATGGATTCGAATAAATAAGATTTCGTGTATTTTCAATCATAAGAATGGACTGCTTCTTCGGAGGCAGTCTTTTTTTGATGGGGTCGCTCCTATAGAGGCCATATGGTACAATAGAAACAAAGAAATTTTTGGAGGTGAGCCTTTTTGCGTACCAATTCCATTCTCATCGTCGATGACGATGAAAAGCTTTGTGCCTTGCTCCGATCCTATTTTGAAGAGGAGCGGTTTGTTGTGTACATCGCTCATGACGGCTTGGAGGCCTTGAATATTTTGCGGAACCAAAAGCCGCAGATCATGCTGCTCGATTTGATGATGCCCGGCATGGACGGGTTTGAAGTCTGCCGTAGGACGCGGCAGTTCAGTGATATACCGATTATTTTTCTGTCGGCAAAAGATGATGAAACGGATCGTTTGGTAGGGCTTAATATCGGCGGTGATGACTATGTGACCAAGCCTTTTCACGTTAAGGAAATCATTGCCCGGGTCTACAGCCTATTGCGCCGCACTCGGGGCGAGGTCCTGCAGCAGCCGACGTCGTACATGATTCGCGATTTGGTCATCGACAAGGAGAAGTTCACCGTTCTTCGAAACGGCCAGCCTATCGTGCTGACGCCGACGGAATTTAACCTCTTGGAAGTCTTGTCGGCTTCACCGGACCGTGTATTCAGCCGCATGCAGCTCATGGATAAGATACAGGGAGGATACAGCTTTGAGGGCTATGAGCGGACTATCGATACGCACATCCGCAATCTGCGCAAAAAGCTGGAGCCTAATCCGGCCGAACCTACGTATATCTTGACCGTGTACGGTATCGGCTATAAATTTGTAGGAGGCAGCCATGAAGAGGTCTGACAGCATCGTGATCCGCCTGACGGCTTTGGTATTTATTCTGCTGCTTTTGACGATTGCTATCTTGCTCATTTTAGTCAATAATCAGATGAATAACCATTTTTCCCAATACCTGACCAATATGTCTCATATGATGGGCAATGCCCAGAACGGTATGGGAATGGGCATGAGCGGTATGCACGGATCGATGCACGGGCCGGCAGAGAGTACTTATATTTCTGCTGTCCACCAGTCCTTGCTGTGGGTCGGTATCGGCATGATCATCGTCAGTGTTATTGTCAGCTATTTTGTCGTTCGGGAAATCATGCGCCCCTTATCGACCCTGACCGGTGCCGTACAAAAAATCAGGACCGGAAGTTACGGTCAAACGGTATCCGTGGAACGCCACGATGAGGTCGGTGTCCTGACGGAGTCCTTTAATGAGATGTCGGAAGAACTGGCGCGAAATGACAAGATGAGGCGGCAGCTATTTGCTAATATTGCCCATGAGCTTCGGACCCCTCTGGCCATTCTCCAGGGGAATTTAGAAGGCATGATCGATGATATTATTCCCACGGATAAAAAAATACTCTTGTCTATGGCCGATGAGACGGTGCGCATGGGTCGCCTTATTCAGGATCTTCGGGACCTGTCCTTGGCAGAAATCGATGAATTGACCCTCCATAAGGAGCCGGCCGATATCAATACGATGTTAGAACGGGCGGTCAGTATGCTTCAGCCTTTATGTGAGGAAAAATCGCTGACAGTTCGACAAAACCTAAGTCGTGATCTGCCGTCTCTTGTCATCGACGTCGATCGCATCAATCAGGTCATTTATAATTTACTGAACAATGCCATCCGCTATATCGACAAGGGCTGTACGATTACCGTTTCAACCATGAAGGTTGCCGTAGAGGGGAAACCTTATGTCCAGGTACAGGTTGCCGATACGGGAAAGGGGATTGCTCCGGAAGATTTGAATCATATTTTTCAATACTTCTATCGCAGTGAGCAGTCACGGAATCGAAAAAGTGGCGGAAGCGGCATCGGCCTCGCTTTGGCACAGCAGTTTATCCGCAGCCACGGCGGCAACATCTGGGCTGACAGTACGGTCGGCAAGGGAACGACCTTTACCTTTATTCTCCCCCTTAAGGCCAAAATCTAGGGCAAACATTAAGTCTGTTAAGCAGAAAAAGGGCTCATCCGAAAAATCGGATGAGCCCTTTCCTATAGTTCGATTATTTTACTAATTCATAGCCTGCGTCGGCAATGACCTTAGCAAAATCTTCCATGGGAATATCTTTGCTGAGGGTGACGTCGGCTTTTTTACCTTCCAAGTCAACCGTAACAGCGGTGACGCCGTCCATAGCGGACAATGCTTCATGTACGTGATTCTGGCAGTGTTGGCACATCATGCCTTCGATTTTCAGTGTTTTTTCCATCGTTTCATCATTTCCTTTCTTAGGTTCGTTAGAAACTTTTCCTGTATCTTCAGCAGTTTTATCTGCGGAAACGGAGGTTGTGGCTGCTTCGACCGCTTTTGATTCAGCGGCGGTAACAGCAGGCTGGGATTTATCGGTACGTGTTTCACGTGAAACACGGGAGCTGTGCGTCGTTTGGAAGAAACGCAGGCGCAGGGCGTTCATGCAGACGGTAAAGCTTGAGAGACTCATGGCTGCGGCGCCAATCATGGGGCTCAGGCGGATGCCGAAGGCCGGATAGAGGAGGCCGGCGGCCAAGGGAATGCAGATGACGTTGTAGAAGAACGCCCAGAACAGGTTTTCCTTAATGTTCTTGATGACGGCTTTACTGAGGCGGATGGCGCTGACGGCGTCGAGAAGGTCGCTGCGCATGAGGACTGCGTCAGCGCTTTCGATGGCGACGTCGGTGCCGGCACCGATGGCCATGCCCAAATCGGCTTTAGCAAGGGCCGGAGCGTCGTTTATGCCGTCGCCGATCATGGCGACTTTATGGCCTTTCGCCTGGAGGGCGGCAATGTGTTTTTCTTTATCCTGAGGCAGGACACCGGCGATGACCTGAGGAATGTTGAGACGCTGGCGAATGGCTTCAGCCGTGCGCTGGTTGTCCCCGGTCAGCATGACGACGTTGATGCCCATTTTGGCAAAGTCGGCAATGGCTTCGGCACTCGTTTCTTTTTCGACGTCGGCGACGGCGATGATGCCGATAACTTCTTTTTCATCGGCAAAGAGGAGCGGCGTCTTGCCGTCGTCGGCCAGGGTGTTGAGGGTTGCCGTAATGGCTGTCGTATCGATGTGGACTTCATCCATGAGGCGGATGTTGCCGGCGTAATAGGTTTTTCCGTCGATGACGGCTTGGACACCGCGGCCGAAGAGAGCCTTAAAATCACTGGCGGTTTTCCCTGTGAGGCTGTGATCGGCGGCATAGGTATTGATAGCTTCGGCCAAGGGGTGTTCACTGCCTTTTTCGAGGGCGGCAGCGAGGCTGACTAATTGATCGTCACTGCCCTTAAGGGCGATGATGTCAGTAACTTTCGGGCGACCTTCGGTAATGGTGCCGGTTTTATCCATGACGACGGTATCGATGGCATGGGCCGTTTCTAAGGCTTCGCCGGACTTGATGAGGATCCCGTTTTCAGCGCCTTTACCGGTACCGACCATGATGGCCACCGGTGTTGCCAGGCCCAGGGCGCAGGGGCAGGAAATAACCAGGACGGCAATGGCTGTCGAGAAGGCGAATTCAGCGCTGAAGCCTAAGACGAAGTACCATACGATACCGGTTACTAGAGCGATGGCGATGACGGCCGGTACGAAGTAACCGGAGATGGTGTCGGCCAGTTTGGCAATAGGAGCCTTGCTGGCGCTGGCTTCGTCGACGAGTTTGATGATTTGGCTGATGGTCGTGTCGGAGCCGACGCGCTGGGCTTTAATGTGGATGAAGCCTGTTTTATTGATCGTAGCCGACGTAACCTTGTCGCTGGCCTGTTTTTCGACAGGGATGCTTTCACCGGTAATGGCCGATTCGTCGACGCTCGTCGAGCCTTCCGAAATGATCCCGTCAGCGGGGATGCTTTCGCCCGGGCGGATGACGATTTCATCGCCGACGACTAATTCTTCGACGGGAATGACCGTTTCGATTCCGTTACGAAGGACCGTCGCCTGTTTCGGTGCCAGATCCATCAGTTTTTCGATGGCCGTGCTGGTCTTGCCTTTGGCGCGGGCTTCCAGGTATTTGCCGATGTCGATGAGGGTGACGATCATACCGGCCGATTCAAAGTACAGGTTCATGCTGTATTGAGAGACCAGTGCTAAATCGCCGTGGCCGAGGCCCCAGCTCATGCGGAAAATGGCGAAGACGCCGTAGAGGGCAGCAGCCATCGAGCCTAAACCTACCAGACTGTCCATGTTCGGCGCCCCTTCAAAGAGGTTGCGGAAACCGTTGATATAGTACTTGCGGTTCAGGTACAGGATGGGAAGGATTAATAAGAACTGGGTAAATGCAAAGGTAATGGCGTTTTGCGGCCCATGAAATATGTAGTGCATAAAATTCGGAATAGGAAGACCGAACCATTCATTGAACATATGATACATCGAAATGTACATGACCGGGATCAAGAAGATGATGGATCCGATGAGACGCTGCTTCATGGACTTCATTTCTTCTTTTGCTAAATCGGAGGCGCTCTTCTGCGGCGCTCCGGATGAGGCGGAACTTCCCGTATCGGCCGGGCTGGCACCGTAGCCGGCATCGACGACGGCTTTGATGATATCTTGCTGGCTGACGACGTTTTCGTCGTAGTCGGCCTGCATGCTGTTGGTCAAGAGGTTGACGCTGGCTTTATCGATGCCGTCCAGCTTATTGACTGCTTTTTCAACACGCGTTGAGCAGGCAGAGCAGCTCATGCCGGTAATGGTAAATTTTTCGTGTTTCACTAGGCTCACTCCTTTATTTCATGAGTTTTTGCAAGGCTCCGACGAGTTCATCGACGACTTCGTCTTTGCCATCGCGAATATCATCGACGACGCATCCCTTGATATGCTGACCTAAGAGCTCTTTATTAAAGGCATTCAATGCCGATTGGATGGCACTGACTTGAGTCAGGATATCGATACAGTAGCGGTCGTCTTCCAACATGTTTCTCACGCCTCGGACCTGGCCTTCGATACGGTTCAGCCGCGATACGAGAGATTTATACTCTTTGCCCTCTTTGCTGCGGTACTTATGTTTTTCAGAATTGCAGCAGGGACAGACATCTTTTTCTTCCATAGTATTGGTTCCCTCCTTAGATACCCCCTTGGGGTACATTGTTATGATATACCCAATGGGGGTATATGTCAAGAGTGAGTGTGGGATTTTGATATATTTTTACAAAAAGGTTGGAAAAGGGCTTTGTTATAGCTTCTATAGGCACGAAGAAGGCACAAAAAAAGACTGCCACGAAGGTGACAGTCTTTGGAAAATCGATGATTTTATTTTAACAAGGCTTTGACGGCATCCGTTTCGTCGGTAGCATTTTCAGCACCGGCGATGATAGCTCCCTGAGCGACGATGCTGTCGAGGCCTTTTTCTTTGCGGACCTGTTCAACTTTAGAGACGACGTCTTTTTCAATCGGAACGACGAGTTTCGTTTCAAGCTGGCTGAGGTTCTGTGCCAATTCACGGCCGAGGTTCTGTCTTTCCTGATCGGTCTTCAGTTTCGGGGCCTGTTTAGAGAACTTGTCGTTAGCGTCTTTAATAGCCGACTGCATCTGAGCGCTGACTTTCGGGAAGTCTTTGTGCGCCTGAACGAGGGCGTCGAAATTAACGTAACCGACACCAGCAGCAAAGGCTGACGATGCAGCTGCAAGACTCATCATACCCATAACGGCGAGAGATGCCAATTGTTTTTTTAATTTCATAATTTATTCCTCCTATACCGCGGTGCGGTTCAAATACTAAATATGATTATTATTATATTATAACAAATTTAGTTAAGAATTACAATAATGAGCAAAAGAGCTAAGCTTATTTTTCCTCTTTTTCAGGGGATTCATCTTCTGCATCGTCGTGGATATAAATATATTTATCCTTCTTCATCTTGTCGATGATTTCCGGTGCCATGGCGATGAGCTTTTCAAAGGCCGAGGCCTGATAGCCGCCTTTTTTGATGGAGAACATTTCGACGCGGTCGCCTTTGATTACCAGGATAGCTGCCGGTTCGAGTCTGGCTCCACCGCCGCTGCCGATACTGTCGCGGCCGTTGTCGGTCTTACCGTTCAGTCCGCCGGTACCAAAACCGAAGGTGACGTCGACGAAAGGAACCAAGATGGCATCGCCGATGTGGACTGCCTGGCCGACGACGGTTTCGACTTTGATCATTTCTCTGAAACTTTCAAAAATTTGCTCTAAATTGTTTTTGATATTCGAGTTATCCATAGCGCGTCTCCTTATTCACAGCAAACCAATGAGTTATTATATGGCGTACAGGTCGCGACAAGGCAAACATCAAGGTGAACAAGAGGAGCATTGCCGGATAGAGGCGACCTGAAGCGTAGGCGGTGCAGTCATATTGTTCTTCCAAAAAGTTGAAGTGAAGGTTTTCGAGATTTCCGGGACAATAGGCGTATAGTGCGCCGGCTAAGAAACCGGTTTTATGCGGAGCCGGAAGGCCTAGGATTCCGCATAAGGACAGGTGACGAATTTGACCGTGGCCGATGAGGCGGGACAGCCAAGTGAAAAGAGCGGCCAAGAAGTCGGTGTTGACGATGAGGGGAATCCACTCTCCGAGGCTGCCCTTCTTCTTTTCAGGAGGGTCCTTGCCGGCTTCCTTGTCAGGTTCTTTTTCAACCTCTTTTTTAACAGCCTTTTCGACTTCTTTTTCGATATCTTCCATAGGCGGAAGCGTCTCATCTGCTGTTTTTCGGATTTCCTCAGCTGGAGGCGGTTTTTCCCGGGATTCTTCCATCGGGGTTGACTCTTTTTCCGAGGGCAGGCTGTCCTTTTTTCCGAGGATATAGAGTTCATCCTTAAATTCTTCACCTACGGTATAGGACCAGGATTTTCGAATCAGCTGTCGTCCCCAACCGGCACTGAAGGCCAAGTGGAAGGGCGGGCCGATATGGACTTTGATCTCATAAGTGACAGGCAGACATAAAATGAGCAGGATCGTGCTGAATAGTATGACGGCAATGGCGATAAGCGTCATGACCAGCCCTCCTCTTCCATGCGTACAAAATCAACACGTAGCGAATCTCTTTATTTCAGTATAGAATCTCAGACTTCTTGATTTTCTTTTTCCCGCTTATTGAAGATGCAGTCGACGTTTTCAGCACCGAAGCAGCGCGAACAGGAAATGCATAAGGACGGCTCGGTATCGCCTTCGCGCCACCGTTTGGGAAGATCCGGCTGACGCAGGAAAGGGCGGCTCATGGAAATAAAGGCCAAATCCGTTTCACTAAGGGCCTGTTCCATTTCTTCGGCACTGCGGAAGCCGCCGACGACGCCGATATCGATTTTACCTTTTAATAAGGAAGCGGCTTCGGCAGCATAGTTTTTAAAATACATCGGTTCTTTCGTGCGCTTAATGGCCCGGATCGGCCCTTTGCGCGGAAGGGACGATGTATTGCCTCCGCTGACTTCGATGGCGTCGACACCTTCTTCAGCAAGCCAGGTCATGACCTGTTTGCTTTCTTCAAAGGTCAGGCTGCCGTCTTTCATGAAGTCGGCACAGTTCAGCTTGACCCAAATGGGGTAGTCCGGACCGACGGATTTTCTCATAGCCGCAATGGCTTCTAAGAGGAAGCGGGCCCGGTTTTCTAAGCTGCCGCCGTATTCATCGGTACGGGTATTAAAGTGGGGGGACAAGAATTTGCTGGCCAAATAACCGTGAGCCCCATGGAACTGGACGCCGTCGAAGCCGGCTTCTTGGGCTCGTTTGGCTGCCCGGGCAACGGCTTCGATCAGTTCATGAATCTGATCGATTGTCAAGGCCTTCGATTCTTGGGTCCACTTGGCGACCTTTTCGGTAACGCCGCTGGGACTGAAGATGAAGCGTTCTTCCCCTTCGGGTACTTCCGGCAGGAGGATGGCCGATCCCATGACGACGAGCTGAGCGACGACTTTACTGCCGTGGTCGTGGACGTGCTGGGTAACCTTGGCGAGGGGTTCGATGCACTGGTCATCGTCAATGCGAATCTGGCAGTGCTGCCGCGGTTCCATTTTATTGGTAGCCATCATACCGGTAATGATGATACCGGCACCGCCGTCTGCCAATTTTTCATACATTTTGGTCAGATTTTCTGTCGGCACACCGTACCTTCCCATTCCTTCAAACGTAGCAGAACGGATAATACGGCAGTTCGTTTCAATACGGCCGATGCGACAGGTATCAAATAACATAGTAAAAATCTCTCCTTGGTAATAAAAATTGAATTTCAGTTTTTTCTTTGGTATTTCCATATTATACAATATTTGTTGAAATAAGCCAATGAGTTGTTTTATCAAGTCTGTATCGAAATGTTTCTTTTTTATTTTTATAGGGATCCCGAGGGAAAATTTTTTTTATTCAAGCTGACATCGTAAAAAAGGGGTAAAAGCTATTGCCTTTTTAGTAGCATAACTATAAGGCCTATGGTATAATGTAAGTGTTTGTTAATTTTGCAATTCATGAAGGGATGTTGAATACATGGCTACAGCAATGGTAATCGGAACCCAGTGGGGCGACGAAGGAAAAGGTAAAATCGTAGATTATTTGGCCCAAAAAGCCGACGTCGTCATCCGCTCCCAAGGTGGGAATAATGCCGGCCATACGGTCGTCGTTGACGATAAGTCCTTTGCACTGCGCCTCTTGCCGTCGGGAATCCTCTTTTCCGACAAAACTTGTATCATCGGCAGCGGTGTCGTTGTTAACCCGAAAGTCCTCCTCGAAGAAATTGAAAGCATGACTTCAAAAGGCGTAACTATCAGTAAGCTGGAAATTTCTACGCGGGCACACGTCATTATGCCGTACCATGTCCGTATTGATGAAGAAGATGAAAAGCTCAAGGGCGATGCTAAAATCGGCACGACGAAAAATGGTATCGGCCCCTGCTATGCCGATAAAATCAACCGTGTCGGCATTCGCATTGGCGATCTCATGGACCGCGATGTTTTTGCGGAAAAATTGCGTAGCAATATGGAATTGAAAAATCGTCTCTTTGAAAAATATTACGGCTGCCAGGGCTTCGATTACGATGAAGTACTCCAGGAATACCTCGGTTATGCCGACCAAATCCGCCAGTATGTAAAGGATACGAACTACTCGGCTAACCTCTACGTCAGTGAAGGTAAGAAGGTCCTCTTTGAAGGGGCTCAGGCAGCTATGCTTGATTTAGACCATGGTACATATCCCTTCGTCACCAGCTCGAATCCGACGGCCGGCGGTGCCTGCACCGGTTCCGGTGTCGGTCCTCGCCGCATGGAAAATATCGTCGGTGTCGTAAAAGCCTATACGACGCGTGTCGGTGCCGGTCCGTTCCCGGCGGAACAGCTCAATGAAATCGGTGATTATCTGCGCAATACGGGTCGCGAATTCGGTACCGTTACCGGTCGTCCCCGCCGCTGCGGATGGCTCGATACGGCCGTTGTAAAATACGCAGCTATGTTGAACAGCCTCGATTATTTGGCTATTACCCGCCTCGACATCCTCGACGACTTGGATACGATTAAAATCTGCACGGGATACAAATACAAGGGCCAGCAGCTGAAAGAATATCCGGCCAGCCTCGATGTCCTTGAAAACGTCGAACCGATTTATGAAGATATGCCGGGTTGGAAGACGTCGATTTCAAACTGCAAATCCTATGATGAACTGCCGGAAGCAGCCCGTCATTATGTGGAACGGATTAGCGAACTCGTCGGCGTACCTCTGGGAATCGTCTCTGTCGGTCCGAACCGCAATCAGACCATCATTCTTAAAACCATTTTTTAAGTAACTGAATTATACCATAACAAAAAGGACCTGCCATTTACATGGCAGGTCCTTTAACATAGATATTCAAGTTATGGAGACGGACGGTGTTATAATTTATTCTCCGCAGTGACCGGCCATGGCGCAGCCGCCGCAGGAACCGCCGCAGGAACTGCATCCGCCGGCTTCGGCAAAGTTAAGGCCAATCATACCGGCCACCGTTTTGCGGGGCATGAGCATGCCGCTGGGAAGAAGGGATACGCCTATCTGTTCGGCGTGGACGGCCTGGGCGATGTTGGCCGTC
This sequence comes from Megasphaera massiliensis, assembly GCF_036305205.1. Classification (NCBI taxonomy): domain Bacteria; kingdom Bacillati; phylum Bacillota; class Negativicutes; order Veillonellales; family Veillonellaceae; genus Megasphaera; species Megasphaera massiliensis. The sequence continues at coordinate 9,613 of NZ_JAXIXE010000018.1, read as the reverse complement.
TGTCCGGCCGGCCAGTCGCCTGTTCCGGGGCTCATGGCCCATACGGCTTTATAACCTTTATCGGCACTGGCTTCATCGAGGGTTTCGACGAGCTGCTTGGTGTAGCCTGCCGTGGCAACGGCTGCGGCCGAATCGAGGGCTAAGCCTCGGGTGATTTCTTTATCCATGAACAGCTTGTCGATTTCCTGTTCCACGGCTTCGCCGAGGGTGACGGCATACATCAATACGATGGCCGAGTCTTCGATGAGCTGGCGGGCCGCTTGACTGTTGACGGTAAAAGGACTGTCGCAGAGTACCATGTGCGACGTATTATCGTAGAAGCACTGCTGGCACGAGGCCTGTGGTTTTGCCAGTTCCATGACGCGTTGGCAGGCTTCGTTTACAATATCATCGGACAGCTCTTGAGCGCCGCGCTGCTGGGCATATTCTTTGACGCTGGCAGCGTCTATTTCCTTTAAGGGATCTGTAAATAGTGGCATATGTTACATCCTTTCTGAATGAGGTATTTTTTCCTTATTATATCATATAACTTTCATAAAATTGGAGAAAAGATGAGAGAATAAATATTTGATTAAATGAGTGATAGACTATATACTATAATATAGACCTAAAAATAATTACGAGAGAAATGAGGTGGCCATGGTGGCAGGCGACGGTCATTCTGCGAAAAAGGAAGGAATCACTGAAATTGCTGTCGAATGTATTGTACCCAACCCCCGGCAGCCGCGTCGCTCCTTTGATGAAGCGGCTTTAGAGGCCTTAGCCGAGTCTATCCGCCAGCATGGTTTGGTTCAGCCCATTGTCGTCCAAAAGTCAGGACCCGGTCAGTACGAACTCATTGCCGGAGAGCGAAGGCTGCGGGCGGCCAGGCGATGCGGGCTGAAACTGATTCCGGCGATTATTCGTCGGTATACCCTTGCAGAAGCCGCTGAAATCGCGCTTATTGAAAATTTGCAGCGCGAAGACTTGGATGCGATTGAAGAAGGCCTGGCTTATGATCGCTTGATGACTGAGTTTGGTCTGACCCAAGAGCAGACGGCGCAGAAAGTTGGAAAAAGTCGCTCTCATATCGCCAATATGGTGCGGCTGCTGCAGCTGCCGGAAGCGATTAAAAGTTTGATTGTCGAAGGCAAACTGTCTATGGGACAGACTCGTCCCTTATTGCAGCTTCCGACGGAGAAACAGCAGTGCGAAGCGGCCCTTTACATCTTGAAATACGAGTTGTCCGCCCGAAAGGCCGAAGCTTTTGTACGGCGACTACTGGCTGAGAACGGTCCGAAACCGGAGCCCGATGCCCATCTGGCGCTCTTACAGGATAAGCTGAAGATGGCTTTGGGAACGGATGTTTCTATTCAGATGCGGCCCGGACCGGGACGAGGAAAAATTGAAATTTCATTTTCATCAGAAGCGGAGTTTGAACGACTGATGTCGATACTCACCGAAGAAAACGACGGCCGTGAGCGGTCGACCTTTTCTTCGTTTCATATATAATCTATTGGTATATCTACGGGAGGAACAAAATGTTTAATGTTGACATGCAGGTTGCTGCGATGGCGCTTGCCGGTATAGGCGGTTTGCTTTTATTGATTTTGCTCGTCTATATTGCCTTTTTACACTGGAAAATCAAAAAATTAGAAACGAAGTATACCTTTTTTATGCAGGATGAAACGGGAACCAGCGTCGAAGCGAAACTGCGGGATGATGTTGAAAAGCTGCACAATCTGCAGGGGACCCTGGATTTGATTCATCAGACACAAAAAGATATCATGGCTGTACAGAACCACTGTTTCCGTAAAATCGGTTTCGTAAAATACAATGCCTTTGACAATATCGGTAATAATTTAAGCTTTGCCTTTACGGTTCTCGATGGGAAAAATGACGGATTCTGTCTTTCCAGTGTGTATGGCCGCAATGAATCCCGTATTTTTGCAAAACCAATTGTCGACGGAAAGTGTCTTTATGGCATGAGTGAAGAAGAAAAAGAAAGCCTGGACAACGCTTTGAATTACAGTGGTGACATGCAGGCTGTTCAGAAGGATATGGAAGAATAAAGAGGGGAAAAAGGTGAAGTTCCAACTTAAGGACTATCCATGGATGAAGGCCCTGCAAAATTGGTGGCAGCGAGTAAAGCCGACGAAGATGCCGGCTTGGTGGCCTGCCTCTTTGCAGGTTGACCGGACCGAACCATTGGTGGTAACGCCGGAGCAGTATAAAAAATTCATTCGAATCGGAGTCGCGACAGCAATTTTCATTGTAATTGCTGTCGGCATCGGTATTTATGAATTCGTTTCGCTCCAACAGGCTAAAGACCAAGAAATGCTGCATGAACAGCAGCTGGAGCTGATGCGGGATAAGACGACATCGCTCCAAGAAAAAATGGATAAAATGGATGCACTCGACCAGGAACTGCGGCAAATGGTCAAGGGATCGGGGGCTGGTGACAGCCCAAAAGGTGACGGTGGCGTAGCAGGGGGACAGAAGAAATCTCCGGACCTTTCGAATGCCAGCTACAATGACCTGTTATTGGCCACCTCTCGTTTGGAAACGCGCAGCAATGCCCGTATTATCAGCTTTATCACCTTAAAGACCGTCCTTAGCGATACGGCCGGTCAACAAGTACTGCAGATGCAGCAAAACAGCCGTATGTACCAGGTCGGCGGCAATTCAGGCAGTCCCAACAGCGCATCTACCGTGCCGTCTATTTGGCCGGTCACAGGGACCGTTACGTCTGAATTCGGGTATCGAGGGAATCCTATTGGCGGTGGTTCCGGCTTCCATGAAGGGATCGATATCGGCGTTGACTACGGTGTCCCCGTTCGGGCAACGGCAGCCGGCAAGGTTACCATGGCCGGCTGGGTCGATGGCTACGGCAACCTCGTTGAAATCGATCATGGCAACGGTTTTGTTACCCGCTATGGTCATAATTCCATGCTCCTCGTTACAGTCGGACAGGAAGTCCAGGCCGGATCTATTATTTCACTGGCCGGCAGCACCGGCCGGAGTACGGGACCTCACGTCCACTATGAGGTCCGGGTCAATGGATCGCCGACGAACCCCTTGCTGTTTTTGCCTTGATAAAAAAACTTTGGCAGACTTTTTTTCAAATGAGGAAGGAGGACTTTCATGAAAAAAAATGTTCAGTTCCTTGTCCTATTTGTCTTTTTGTCTGCCTTTTTGCTGGGCGGATGTGCCTTTGTTCGCCAGTATACAGGCGTTCTCATCGGAACCAATCTGGCTCTGAGCGGAAAAGGGATGTCCTATTCGGCGTCAACCGAACGAGGCATCGAATTGGCGAAGGATATTGTCAATGAACGCGGCGGCCTGCTGGGCAAACCGGTACAGCTGGTATCGGTAGATAATCACGGAAAGCCCGAAGATGCCGTGGCTGCGATTCAGCAGCTGAACGTACGACACGTGTCGGCTATCATCGGTCCTGATATAACCGACTGTACGAGAGCCGTCATTCCAAATGTGGAAGCCGTTAAGATTCCCCTTATCAGTCCGGCCGGGACACAGCCCGATATTACTGTCGATATTCGGGCCAATGAAGTCTATCAATACATGTTCCGAGCAGCCTTTATCGACGCCTCTCAAGGTCGGGCTATGGTAGATTATGCCCGCCATAACCTTCATGCCGGCAGGGCGGCTGTCTTTTACTATCCTGATAAGATGTATGCGCAAGGACTGGCAGAATACTTTCGCAGCGCTTTTCTTGCCGGCGGAGGCGAGGTCCCTATCTTTCGAGCTGTATCGGATCCGGGAGAACTCGTTCAGGTTGTATCTGAATTAAAAGCCGACGGCGTCGATGTCATTTATCTGCCGGGATACGACGATTGGACGATTCCGGCTATTAAAGTATTGAGAAGTCAAGGAATCTCCGTGCCGTTGTTGGGGCCTGACGGCTGGAACAGCCTTAAAATGGAAAGGGATATTGAGCCTCAATATCTGACGAATCTTTATTATACCGATCACTATGCCGGAAACGAGTCGAGTGAGGCTGCTCGTCAGTTTTCTCAAGCCTATTATGAAAAATACGGCGTTTGGCCCGATGGCTATGCAGCCCTTGGCTACGATGCCTTTATGATGACGGCAGCCGCCATTTCACGCTGTCAGTCCGGGGATCCGACAGAGGTCGCTAAAGAATTGGTCAAGACGATTGACTACCAAGGGGCGACCGGGACGATTTCCCTTGACGCCAATCACGATGCGATTAAAGATGTGTTCATCCTGACTTTCAAAGACGGAGAGCCGGAACTTGCAGCGACGATTCCACCTGATTATCAGATGCAGTAGGGCAGATAGCGGTTCATGGCCTTGCGGCGCTCCTTCCAGTCCGGCATGCGGACGGTCATGACGTCATAAAAATGGCGGGAATGGTTGGGGTGGATGAAGTGGCAGAGCTCATGGAGCATGACGTGGTCAATGATGGCTTCCGGCATAATGACCAAGTAGGTGTTCATGGTCACGATGCCTTTTAGGGGCATGCACGAGCCCCAGCGAGAGCGCATGATTCGTTGTTTGAGGACCGGTTCTTTGAGGTTATATTCTTTAAATAAGGGCAGCATTCGTTGGAGACTGTCTGAAAAAAGGGGTGCTCCGATGCGCTGCAAAAGCTGATGATACAGTTTCTGCCTCGTCTGCGGCGTATCTTCCTTGAGTTCCATAAACACCGTGTCCTGGTTTCGCCGGATGGAATTGCGAAGGCCTAGACGGACGTCGAGACGGTAAGGCTTGCCTGTAATCAAGAGGGTTTCGCCGTCACTCAGTGTCAGGAAGGGAGAATTTTTCTGTTGTTCCTGCATCTTTTGGAAGGCTCGGCAGATAAGGTCGCTCTTTTTTTGTAAGAAGGCTTCGATATACTCCCAGGGCACACGGGGCGATGCGGAAATGAACAGGGATCCGTCGCCTCGGATATGGAGATTGATGTTCTTTACTTTTTTGCGGACGACCGTTACGGAAAATGTCCGGTCCTGAGCCGCAAAAGTATATTGTTCACTGGTCATAGAAATACCTCGTACAGATAACGTAATCAGAATGCAGATTTTATTGTAAGTAGATTTTAGATTTTTGTCAAAAGGATGGTATCGTATGCTTGATTTTACGGCATTTGATTTTGAAACGGCCAATAAATACGCCAACAGTGCCTGCTCATTGGCGGCGGTCACCATGAATGACGATCAGTGTGTCCGCCAGGGCTATACGCTGATTCGGCCGCCCTTTATGGTATTCGACCCGGGAAACATTGAAATTCACGGGATTCAGCCGGAACAAGTCGCCCATAAACCGAAATTCGATGCCTTGTGGGGGAATATCCGAACCCATTTAGAAGGGCGGATTTTGGTGGCTCATTACGCCGTTTTTGATACGCGCGTCCTGCGCAGTCTCCTGAAGTATTACCATTTAGAAAAACCACAGGCTTCGTATGCCTGCACGGTAGAAATATCGCGCCGCGTGTGGCCGGATCTGCCCAACCATAAACTCGATACGGTTGCCGGTTATCTGGGCTATTCTTTCCAGCACCATCAAGCCCTTGATGATGCCAGAGCCTGTGCTCACATCGTCTTAAAAGCGGCCGAAGCCGTAGGCGCTTCGTCGATGGAAGAATTGTTGTGGGAGACGAATTTAAAATTAAAACAGCTATAATTTACTGTTGGCAGTCCTTCACGATTGCCGGCAGTATTTTTTTCCTTATTTTTGATGTATGCTATCTGTTTTTTGTATAGCATTACATTTTATATGCTTATTTTCCATAGAGGATTACAAATCCCTACTATCTGCGTATAATTAAGACAGTGATTACTATCCTGAAAGGAGCTTTTTAACATGAAAATCGTCTTATTAGAATCGTTAGGTATCAGTCAGGAATTACTTGACTCTTATGTAAAACCGCTTACGGAAAAAGGCTATGAATTTGCAGCCTATGAAAGAAATGATGACGTCGCTGTCCAAATCGAAGAAGCAAAAGATGCCGATATCCTCATTATTGCCAATATGCCCCTTAAGGCAGAGGTCATCAACGCCTGCCCGAACTTGAAATACATCGATGTCGCTTTTACCGGTGTCGATCACGTGGCCCTCGATGCGGCTAAAGCAAGAGGCATAAAAGTCAGCAACGCGTCGGGCTATTCGACCGTTGCCGTTGCAGAACTGACCATTGCCATGATGCTTGATTTACTGCGCCGCGTTCCTCAAGTCGACGCAGCCTGCCGGGCCGGAGGCACCAAAGCAGGGCTTGTCGGCAACGAATTGGAAGGGAAAACCGTCGGCCTTATCGGGACCGGTCATATCGGCCATCGCGTAGCCGAATTGGTCCATGCCTTCGGTGCTAAGGTCATCGCTTATAATGGTTTCTCCCATAAAGAAGATACGGAATTAATCAAGTATTTGCCGTTGAAAGAATTGATGGCCCAGTCTGACATCGTCAGCCTTCATTGCCCGGTAACGGAACAGTCTAAGGGCATGATTAACGCAGAAACCCTGTCTTATATGAAGCCGACAGCCTTCCTTATCAATGAAGCTCGCGGTCCGGTTGTCGTCTCAAAGGACTTAGCCGACGCCCTCAACAGTGGTAAAATCGCCGGTGCCGGCATCGACGTCTTTGAAAAAGAACCGCCCCTCGACACCGATCATCCCCTCCTCCATTCAAAGAACACCATCGTCACGCCTCACGTAGCCTTTGCGACGGCTGAATCGATGGCCAAACGCGCCGTTATCGTCTTTGATAATATTGACGCCTATCTTGCCGGAAATCAGAAGAATGTCGTCTTATAATTAAAATATACTCTAACGTACGTCCCAAGCAGGGCTGCTCTCACACGGCAACCCTGTTTTTTATGTGTAAAAATCATCTTACGAAATCAATCATTCTATTTCTTCAAGATGGGGAAGTTTTTATTGCACTGCGAACACTAGTATGGTAGTATGCAACCGTAGCAAAAATAAATGAAAACACAATAAAAATAAAAAGTTTATTTTTTAGTTACTATTAGGAGGAATTAATCTATGAGAATGACATTCCGTTGGTACGGAGAGAAAGATGACAAAATTACACTGCAGCAGATCGACCAAATTCCGGGCATGGATGGCATCGTCGGTGCCTTATTTGATATTCCTGTCGGTGAAGTGTGGCCGGTTGAACCGTTGATGCATATCAAAAAGCAGGCGGAAGCCAACAACTTAGTATTCAAAGATTTGGAAAGCATCAATGTCCATGAAGACATTAAATTAGGCCTGCCGAGCCGCGACCAGTACATCGAAAATTATATTACGTCCCTTCGCAATGCTGCCAAGGCCGGTATCGAAATGGTATGCTACAATTTCATGCCTGTCTTTGACTGGACTCGGACGGAACTTGCTAAACCCTTGTATGACGGCTCGACGGTTCTCGCTTATGACTACCATCTCATTGCCGGTAAGACGCCGGAAGACATGACTCGGGAAATCCTTGATAATACGAATGGTTTTGTCCTTCCCGGATGGGAACCGGAACGGTTGAAAGAACTGTCCCACCTGATTGAACAGTACCAGGGCATGGATGAAGACGGTCTGCGCAAAAATCTCGAATATTTCCTGAAAGCCATTGTTCCCGTTGCTGAAGAAGTGGGCATCAAAATGGCGATTCATCCCGACGATCCCCCCATTTCTGTTTTTGGACTGCCCCGCATCGTCAAAAACGAAAGTGACCTCACGAAGATTGCCAAGATGGTCGACAGCGAAAGCAACGGCTTTACGATTTGCACGGGCTCTCTCGGCTCGAACCGTCAAAACGATATTCCTCACATCATTCGTAAATTCGGTAAAATGGGCCGCATAAACTTCCTTCATGTCCGCAACATCCAGGTCCATGAACCGTGGGTGTTCAATGAAGTAGCCCATAAATCCCAGATCGGGAACTTAGATATGTATGAAATTATGAAAGCTGCTTACGATATCGGTTTTGAAGGCCCCGTCCGTCCTGACCACGGCCGTATGATTTGGGGAGAAGAAGGTCGTCCGGGCTATGGTTTATATGACCGTGCACTTGGGGCTAACTATCTCTGTGGCTTGTGGGATGCGATTAACCGTACATGCGGACAGTTGTAAAGGAGAATTATCATGACAAAAGGAAACTTTAAAAATATGAGATGGATTATTATCGGTCTCTGCTTCCTGGCAAATGCCATTAACTATATTGACCGTGCCAACTTGGCAATTGCAGCTCCTCATATCCGAGCTGAACTGGCCTTGGATCCGGCTACGATGGGCGTCATCATGAGTGCTTTCTTTTGGACCTATGCCCTGTGCCAGATGCCGGCAGGCTGGTTTATCGATAAAGTCGGTGTTCGTCTGAGCTTGGCCTTTGCTGTTGCCTGGTGGTCTGTCTTTACGGCCGTGACCGGTATGGTTCATACTTTCGGTCATATGGTCGGGTCCCGACTCTTGTTAGGTGTCGGTGAATCGGCGGCGATGCCTTCCTTTGCAAAAGCTGCATATAACTGGTTTCCCCGAAAAGAACGCGGCATTGCTTGCAGTATCTTTGACAGCGGGTCCCGTGTCGGTTCGGCCTTATCGCTGCCGTTGATTGCTTGGATCATTTCTGTAATGGGCTGGCGAGGCTCCTTTATTATTACAGGCCTTATCGGTATTGGTTGGGCCCTCGCCTGGTGGTTCATTTATCGTGATCCGGAAAAATATCGCGATATTGCACCGGAACAAGTAGAAGCTTTATTAGCTGAACGCGGTGAAAATCAGGCTTCGGAATCTAAAGAAGCCGGTGAAGGCAAGGTTTCTTGGGCTGATTTGTTCCGCTATAAGACCGTTTGGGGCCTTATGATCGGCCTGTTCTGCCTGAATTTTGCCATCTACTTTTTTATCACTTGGTTCCCCAGCTACTTAATGGAAACCCGCGGCTTTTCTTTGAAAGCATTGGGGACCTTGGGGATGCTGCCGGCACTGTTGGCGATTCCCGGCGGATGGCTTGGCGGCCTTACCTCTGACTATCTCTTGCGTCGCGGCCATTCGGCTACGTTTTCACGTAAACTTTGTTTAGTTGGCGGCATGCTTCTTTCTTCCTGCATTGCCCTTTGTGCATTCGTCGATAATATCTATATCTGCTTGGCCCTTTTTGCCTTGTCTTATGCAAGCTTATCCTTTGCTGGCTCTAATACGTGGGTTATTGTCGGTGAAATTGCGCCTACGCCTAAGCATGTGGCTTCTATCGGCGGGATTATGAACTTTGCCGGCAACTTAGCAGGTATTTTCATTACGACCTTTACCGGTGTCATGCTGACGATTACCGAAGGCTCTTTCCTGGTTCCCCTTGCAGCGGCTGGTGTCTTGTGCATACTCGGTGCCTTGTCTTACTTGTTCCTCGTTGGTCGAGTTGAACCGTTACCGTTAAAATAATTAAACCATAATTGTTGATGAGCCGCTGTTTCAAGCGGCTCTATCTTTTTAAAAGGAGTTTATCATGAAGAATGTGCTTACTATTGGGGAAGCGATGGGGCTTCTCATCGCCGAAGAAGCGGGGCCGTTGGAATCGGTGGAACATTTTTCCCGCCACGTCTGCGGGGCGGAACTGAACTATGCTGTCGGCATGGCTCGTTTGGGAAACAACGTATCGTATATCTCCAAG
>NZ_JAXIXE010000017.1:0-47466 GCF_036305205.1 Megasphaera massiliensis | reverse complement strand
TGTGACGGGAATCCCCCTGGCTTTGTCGGAATCGTGCCGGGAAACGATTTATACGCTTATGATGCGGGCTCACAGCAAGGGCGTGCGCATTTCCTTCGATCCCAATCTGCGGCCCATGCTCTGGAAATCAGAGGAAGCCATGGCTCGGGTCATCAACGATGCTGCCCAGTACGCCGATATCGTCATGCCGGGCCTCGGTGAAGGCCGGATCTTGACCGGTCGGGAAAGTGAACAGGACATTGCCCAGTATTACTTGCAGCGCGGCGTCCAGACCGTCGTCATCAAACTCGGCGGCAGCAACGGGACCTATGTTCGGACGGAGAAGGAAGAATTGTACGTCTCCAGCTATCATGTGAAACACATTGTCGATACGGTCGGTGCCGGAGACGGCTTTGCCGTCGGCTTTACCAGCGGTCTCCTCGATGGGGTAACCTTGGAAGATGCTGCCCGCAGAGGGGCTGCCATCGGGGCCATGGCCATTCAGGTTGCCGGAGATAATGAAGGCTTGCCGACGAGAGAAAAATTGGAAGCCTTCCAAGCCAGCCATTCGTAATCGATTCGTGTGTGTGAAAGGAGTTCATCCAGATGGATAAGATAGAAGTCGTCAATAAAATTAAAGAAATCGGGGTCGTTGCTGTCATTCGCGGCAACAACCCGGAAGAAGCTGTTGCCATGTCGGAAGCCTGCATCAAAGGAGGTGTCACGGCCATTGAATTAGCCTTTACGACACCTCAGGCTCACGAAGCCATTCGGGAACTGGCTAAGAAATATGCCGATAATCCCGACGTCGTCATCGGTGCCGGCACGGTCCTCGACGCGGTCACGGCCCGTATTGCCATCCTCGAAGGAGCTGAATTCATCGTGTCGCCGGCCCTCGACGTCGAAACGATCAAACTGTGCAACCGCTACCGCGTAGCCGTCATGCCGGGGACGACGACCTTGAAAGACGTCGTAACAGCCCTTGAATGCGGCGCTGACGTCGTCAAAATCTTCCCGGGTGAAGTGGTTGGCATGAAGGCTATCAAAGCCATCCACGGCCCCTTACCGCAGGCACCACTCATGCCTACCGGCGGAGTTAACGTCGACAACGCCGGTGAATGGATTAAGGCCGGCTGCGTCGCTGTCGGTGCCGGCGGAGCCCTGACGGGTGGCGGCAAAACGGCTGCTGAAATCACGGAAACGGCCAAGAAGTTCATCGCTGCCGTCAAAGCCGTACGCGCTTAAATCTGTATTCCAGTTAAACATACGAAAAGCCTCGGAGATTCGTCTCCGAGGCTTTTTTTCTCCTTGAGGCAATGATACTTTTTGCGGAAGCTTCTTCTTTATCGCCTAAAGAGCGATGGAGCGATCTTGCAGCCTCTGATTAGGTCTTTGCATCGCCTGCCTCGATATAGTTATGATTAAACGTTGCAACCGCTGCCACGTTGCCGTCATGCCGGGGGCGACAACCTTGAAAGACGTTGCAACCGCTTTTTAGTGCGGCGCTGACACCGTTAAAACCTTCCTCGATGTCCCGTGTGTTAGTCGCACGGTCATCCACGTCCTTTTCGGGCTTTTCCGCAGCATTTCGATTTTTGTGAGCTCCGAAATGATCGGCCCCTCTTTCCAGACCCGAATTCTTGCTTCTGGTAATTCGTTGTTTTCCGTGTTTTAGCGCCAGACTGGGACAATCTCGTGGCAACACAGATTTTTTATAGACGTTTACACTAGTTCGAATTAGTTTAAATTCCAGCTTTATTTGCATAATAAATGGCTTAATGAAGCTGATTATATGAATTTAAATAATAGTAAATAAATTTAATTTGATTTATTTGTAATGGGAGGGGGTTAAGTCGATTATATTGTAACCATTGACATTACTTTTTAAATCGACTAGGATATAGTTGTAAGTTTATTGGTTATAACTAAAGATGTGCTATTTTTCTTAGGAGGTACTATTATGGATAAGAAACTCATCGACTTTATGGTTACGAAAACTCAGGAATTAGTGGCAGCACCCAGCTGCAGCCCTGCCTTGAAAAAAGCGGCCCAGGAATGGCTTGATGCTGCTGATAAAGAGGCAGCGGCTCCGGCCTATGTGGAAGCCTTGAAGCAAGGCGTATCGACGATTGATGAACTCCTCGGCTTTGCCGGATCGGATACGGCTGCGAAGGTTTTGGGGGCAGATGCTGCTGCTCAGCTCTTGGATCATGCCAAAGATCTTAAAGCCAGTGGGGCTAAGTTCTGTGACTGCCCGGCCTGCACGCCTTCTTTGGCCATTCTCCGTGAAGTGGGGGCTCTTTAAGGATGCAGATTTCCAGTCGCCTTACGATGGCTGTCCACACCTTGCTGTGCATTGCATATTTTGAAAAGACCGAAAAAGTGACCAGCAGTTTCATTGCTTCCAGTGTCGGTACCAATCCGGTCATTATTCGGAACCTGCTTACCCAGTTAAAGGCGGCCGAATTTATTGACGTCAAGCGAGGAGCCGGAGGGGCTACGTTGAAAAAGCCCTTGGAGAACATCAGTTTATACGACGTTTACCATGCCGTTGACTGCATCCCCAGCGATTCTCTGTTTCATTTTCATGAGCACCCCAGTCCCCAATGCCCTGTCGGTAAAACCATCCACCTCAGCCTCGACGATAAGTTGAGTCAGGTACAGCAAGCGATGGAAGAGCAAATGCGCCGCATTTCGCTGGCTGATATGGCCGGGACGATGGCAAAGGCTATTGACAAGCAATGTTGATTTGGTAAAGGGAGGGCAACATGGTTCGACTCATCCTATTTCTTCTGGCTCGCTATAATCTGTGGCTTCGTCCTTTATCGTGGTTTACTCGCTTTGGTCACGGCCTGTTTATCCTCTATGGTTTGGGGGCCTGGTTTCGCCCTAAAAACGAGAAGGAACAACGGAAAGAACGGAAAACGCTGCTTTATTGCTTGTTTTCGGTCATTCTCGCCTCATCTGTTTCGTGGTTCATTGGCAAATTGTGGTATCGGCCGAGGCCTTTTGCTCGCGGTAAAGGGGCTGCTTTAGTTAAACATAAGGCTAATGCCTCTTTTCCCAGCAACCATGCTATGAACAGTATGGCCGTCGCCGTCATGCTGCTTTTACGACGAAACCTTTGGGGGCTTCCGGCCTTGGCCTTGTCCGTCATTTTAGGCGTTTCTCGTGTCCTCTGCCGCCTTCATTACGTCAGCGATGTCCTTGGAGGATTCGTCTTAGGGGCCGGCTCCGGTTATGCCGTTTACCGGAGTAAACGATGTTCACAACTGGCCGACAGACTCCTCTATGGCTGGCATATATTTACGTATTTGCTGCGTGTGTTGTTGAGACGATGAAAGAAGACTGTGCATTTGGGATTTACCCGATGCACAGTTTTTTTTTGTGCGCCGACGATTTTTGTGAATAATATAGAACAAATTGCCACCATAAAGAGACATTTCTATGCTATACTGAGGAATAGCGAGAGTGAAACTCAAAATGATTCTAGAAAGGTGGTCTTGCATATGAAGCATACCAAGGTAATGGCAGCAGTTTTCTGCTTGTTGATGACCGGCGGGACGGTTTTTGCTGCCGATGGAACCATGACATCGCCGGTGTCGGTAGATGCGACGGCTTCGGCGACTCGGGCTAAGGCCGAGTCCTCTGTCAATGCTGTTTATAGCCTCAATCTGGATACGACAAAATACGAAAAGAAGACGATGACTGTCGACGGCAAGAAAGTGACTTTTCGGGCCTATGAAAACCGCGTTTACGTAGCTCATCCTGTCGATACGACCTACCAATCGATGAATATTTACGTCCCTGAAGGTTATTTTAAGGGGAAGACAATTAACGGCTATACGGCTAAAACGGCGCCGATTTTTATGCCTAACACCGTCGGCGGCTATATGCCGGGCGAACCGGGGACCCCATCGGAAAAGGATCGCATGACTGGTGGTGCCAACGCCATTCTCACCGCCTTGTCTAAGGGCTATGTCGTGGCCGCTCCCGGAGCGCGGGGACGGACCAGTCAAGGTACTGATGGAACCTATACCGGTAAAGCGCCGGCCCTCATCGTCGACATGAAGGCTGCCGTCCGCTACGTACGCCATAATGCCGGTCGTTTACCCGGTGATACGGAAAAAATCATCTCCAATGGGACCAGTGCCGGCGGTGCCTTGTCTTCCCTTATGGGTGCGACGGGGAACAGTTCCGATTATGAACCGTATTTAAAGGCCCTTGGTGCTGCCAATGAACGGGATGATATCTATGCGTCCAGTGTTTACTGCCCCATTACCGACCTCGACCACGCTGATATGGCTTATGAATGGATGTTTAATGGGGTAAACACCTATCACCAGAGTAAGGGCGGCATGATGCCTCCTATGGCACCGGGGGATGCTCCTAAAGAATCGGAGGGAGCGGCCAAGGTCTCTGTGGCTGTTATGAATCGCCCTGATAATGCGCCTATGGAGGCGACGACAGGGACTGAGATGACGGCAGCCCAGCAGCAGGTTTCTAAAGAGTTGAAAGCAGCCTACCCCGATTACATTAACGGACTGCACCTTGTCGATAAAGACGGAAAAGCATTGACCCTTGATGAAAATGGACAGGGGTCCTTTGCAGAATACATTAAATCGATTTACATGGCGTCTGCTCAGACGGCGCTGGACCAGGGAATCGATTTATCATCTAAATCGTGGCTGACGATTAAAGACGGGAAGGTTGTCGATATGGATTTAGCCGGTTATGCCCGTGACGTCACGCGGTTAAAGGCGGCTCCGGCTTTCGACGCTTTGGACTTGAGCTCCGGAGAAAATCAGGAATTTGGGACGGCATCGATTGATAAACAACACTTTACGGATTACGGGGAAACTCATTCCTTATCGACGGCCACGACGGCGGATAAGGCCATCGTAAAATTGCTTAACCCATTGAATTATATCGGCAAGTCCCATGTTCAGACGGCTAAATATTGGCGTATCCGTCACGGCGAAGCCGATCGGGACACGGCTATTGCCGTTCCGGCTGTCCTTGCACTCAGGCTGCAGCAGGCCGGATATGAAGTAGACTTTGCTTCTCCTTGGGGACAAGGCCACGGCGGTGATTATGACCTGGCAGAACTCTTCGCCTGGATGGATAAAGTCGGCCATAAAGGGTTATAATAAGATAGTTTAAACAAAAAGCATTGCCTCAGGATGGACTTGGGGCAATGCTTTTTGGCTACCATAAATTGTCTTCTTCATTAAACGTCCAAGTAAACGGCTTGGAGATGACGGTCATATCGGACCGGCCTTCGATATCTTCCAGGCAGGATAGGGAGCACTCGATTTCTTCCAGCTTCAGGGTATTCTTAATGCGCACGACCTTGGCTTTATTGGGGTCCGTCAGGAAGGCATGGGCCATGGCCATTTCGATGGCATCTTTGTCGCTGTTGCCGTAAAGAGGCAGCAAGGCCATGCGGAATGATTTGGCCGTAATGCAATTGGTGTAAACAGAGGCAAAATCCATCTTGTTGACGAAACGGTAACTGACGATGTCAGCCATGCCGCAGCCCGAGCCGTTTCCGTGAGAGGCATCAGTAATGTCGAGGATGACGATTCGTTCGATGTCCGGAGCCAGTGAACGAAAGGCTTCTTCTTGGCTGAATCGTTCCGTCCGTCCGGTGATGTTGGGATCCATCCCGGTGCCGCTGATTTCCTTGCCGATTTCATCGACAATCAGGACATCGATGTGAGGCAGCTTCAAGCGCGGCATTTGTTCTTTTGCCAGGGCCTGCAGGGCGGCGTCTCGTTCGAAAAATTTATCCGTAGGGATGACTTCCAAGGCGGCGATGTCGTCGCTGGGACTCTGAACCATGCCGACGGAAAAGACGACGTTTACCTTGTTTAAGAATACCTTGGCTACCCGTTCCAAGTTGGGACCAAAGGTATCGTAACCGCGTCCGTGGAAGGCCGAAGCCCCTTTGTGTTTCCCGCAGCCGATACAAATCATCTTCAAGAGACCCGATTCGTGCTCGTATTTAAAGTGGGTGTGAGGTTTAATCTTGTTAAACAAAATGATGCCGTCGGCTTCATAGGCATTCTTGTCGCAGTAAATTGGAAAGCCATCGTCCAAGGTGGCAACGGTGACGACGTCCATGGTCGATAATACCGGGACGCCGAGGTACTCCTCGTTGATTCCGAATTGGGCCAGATGGGCTTTTTGGCCTTCTGCCGTGGCTCCGGCATGACTGCCCATGGCGGGGAAGACAAAGGGGGTTGCCTTCCAGTCCTTGAGCTGATCGCAGAGGACCTTCATAAGCTCTTTATAATGCGGGAGGCCGCGACTTCCCGCCGTAATGCCGATGCGTTTTCCCTCTAAGGATTTAATGGTTGTCTCATCGAGAGAGTGGAGCTGCTCCTTTAATCGGCCAATGGGATCGGCCAGGTTCTGTGACGGGAAGCTTTGCCGGACTTTTATCATTTCGGGAATGATGATGCCTTCAGTTAAGGACTGTTTATCAAGTTTGGGAAAGTACAAAGAAAAGACCTCCTTCTGGTGAATCAATAATGGGTTGGAATGCTTGCTTTTATTATACGCGATTGCTCAAAAATATACAAAAAAAGTCCTCGCTGCGAAGACGATGATCGAAGCGAGGATTTTTTTAGAAAAACTTTTTTAATTTCTAACAGAAATTTAATACACCGTATATCTTACTTACTTGTTCGAACCGTTTTCCGGCGTGAACTTGGTGATGAAGATGTGACGGATGAAGATGACGATCATGGCAATGAAGGCGATGAGCCCGAGAATATCGGCTGTCGACTGGAAGTCTTTGCCAACCAAAGCCAAGGGGTTTTCGCTGCCGCCGGAGGTGACAGAGATGACGATGAGCAGGGCGATGATGACGCCCATGAGGCTTTCGCCGACGATGAGACCGGAAGCAAAGAGGACGCCGCGGTGGTTGCAGGCTTCAACATCTTCTTCTTCATGGCCCGGGCTGCGGCGAGCGGCACGAGCTTTCAAGGAACGATTGACGAAGTAGCCCATAACGGAGCCGATGACCAAAGGAATTTCAAGGGTAGGCGGTAAGTAAATGCCCATACCGATTGCCAGGGGCGGTAAGGCCAGGGCTTTCGTGTTTTTCGTTAACAGTAAATCGATGATGATGGCAACGATGCCGACGCCGACGCCGAAGAGAATGTAATTCCAGTCGAGGCTGGCGCTGAAGATACCTTGGGCAATGGTCGTCATCAAGGTTGCTTGCGGAGCTGCCAGGGCCTGAGTCGGATCCATGCCGGCACGGGGCAGTGCACCGGTAAAGCCGTAAGCCTGGTACAAGAGGTTCAGTACCGGAGCGATGGCGATAGCGCCGACGATAGAGCCCAAGATGAGAGCGACCTGCTGTTTCCACGGTGTAGCACCGACGATGTAGCCGGTCTTGAGGTCCTGCAGGTTATCGTTGGAGATCGCAGCGATGCTGACGATAACACTGGTGATGAAGATGGCCAATGCCGTTGCAAACTGAGTTCCCTGAAGGGTTTCAAAGACACCGGCTGAAGAGCCGAGGCCGAGGACGACCAAGGACGAGATGATGATGCCGAGGATGCCGATACCGGAGATCGGGCTGGCGGATGTGCCGATCAAACCGGCCATGTACCCGCAGGCAGCGGCGACGAAGAAGCCCATGAGGATGGCGACTAAGATGCCGATGACGATGAACATGAGGGTGACTGATAAGGACAGACCGGCGTTGCTTACGAAGTTATAGAAGGTGATGAACAGCCCGATAAGGATAGCCAGGAATACGAGGCCGACCGATTTCGGAGTCATATCGATATCTGTGTGGTGGAGCTGTTTCTTTTCTTCTGTGTCGTTGGCGCGAAGGGCGTCAATCGACATTTTAATGCCGTCGACGACCGGTTTTGCCAAGCGGATTAAGGTCCAGACAGCGGCGATACCGATACAACCGGCACCGATGAAGCGGACTTTCTGAGCCCAAATTGTCTGGGCAAAAGCAGCTGCCGATTGGCCTTCAGCCGGTGTCAGCATCGAGGTCAGATAGGGAACGAAGACGTACCAGGACAAGAGGGTACCGACTAAGATCGCGATACCGCTGGTGATGCCGATGAGGTAGCCGGCGCCGAGAAGGGCCGTTGAAAAACCGAGCGGAATCTGGGTGACGGCTTTGCCGAAGTGGAGCCAGTAGCTGAATTCCGAGGAGAGGACGTGGAAGCCGTTGGAGCAAAGGCTGAACAGGCCGGCCAGGGCAGTACCGCCGACGATGTCTTTCATGCCCGTTTCCTTTTTAGTTCCCGTTTCTCCGTCCGCTTCTTCTTTGCGGATTTCACTGCCGACTTTTAAGATTTCAGCAGCAGCTCGGCCTTCCGGATAAGGCAGGTCGCTGTTAACGACCATGGCACGGCGGAGGGGAATCGTAAATAAGACCCCGAGAGAACCGCCGCAGGCGCAGAGCAGTAACGTTTCCATGAAGGGGAATCCTTGCCAGTATCCCAACATGAGCAAGCCCGGCAGAATGAAAATGATTGCAGATAAGGTGCCGGCAGCTGATGCCTGCGTCTGTACCATGTTGTTTTCCAAAATGTTGGAATCTTTGAACATGCGCAGGATTGCCATGGAGATGACTGCAGCCGGAATGGACGAGGAGAACGTCAGACCGACTTTTAAGCCCAAGTATACGTTGGATGCCGTGAAGATAACGGTAATCAAGGCCCCGAGAATCATCCCGCGGGCGGTCAATTCCGGCATACTTGGGTAGTTCACAGTCAAGTTTGATTGTGGTTTCATAGAAAAACCTCCCAAATAAGAATTAATGAGTACAAAAATGTACTAACACAATAACAATTATATTATACTCATTTTTTGTGCATTCGTCATATATCAAAATGTACACTGGACACGGAAATTAGCTTGTATAATTACTTTTTCGCAATTTATATTCTACATTATGGAATTGTAGCTTGAAAAGGGCCGCCGTGGTATAATAAAAGGCGATTACACAAGTAGAAAGCTACTTTTGAAGGGAGCGTCATACTATGCATGATAATGAAATTATTGAAGGCATTATTGCCGAATTTAAAGGACTCGCCAAACATCCGCGTCCGTCTCATCATGAAAAAGCCGTCAGCGATTACATCGTAAGCCGCCTTCGTGAATTAGGCGTTACCGACGTCATTCAAGATGACGTTTACAATATCGTTGCCAATGTTCCGGCCAGCAAAGGCTGTGAATCCTGGCCGATTACGGTTCTTCAGGGCCATATGGATATGGTCTGCGTCGCTAAACCGGGCGTCGACTTCGACCCCTTGACGAGTGAAATTAAATTAGTCCGTGAAGGCAATATCCTCCGTGCCGACGGTACCAGCCTCGGCGCCGATGACGGCATTGCCGTCGCCCTGTCGCTGTACCTCATTCAGCAGGACATTCAGCACGGGCCGCTTCGTCTCATCTTTACGATTGATGAAGAAACGGGCATGACCGGGGCTATGAATTTGGACCCGAAACACGTTCAGGATGTAAAGTATATCATCAACTGTGACTCTGAAGATATCGGCATGCTCGGCGTCGGTTCGGCCGGCAGCGTCCATACCCACTTCAATCGCCCCATCCATTGGCAGGCACCGAAGGGTAAACAGGCGTTTACTATTGAAGCCAAAGACTTTGTCGGCGGCCATTCCGGCGAAACGATCAACCGCGGCAAGAGCAACGCCATCAAAGCCCTGAGTTTGGCCCTGCGCCGAATTGAACAGGCCGGTGTCGTTTATACCCTGGCCTCCATCGAAGGCGGCGTTGCTGCCAATGCCATTCCTTCCCAGGCAGCGGCTGTCATTGTAACGGCTGACGAACAGGCCGAATCGTCCATTAAACAGGCGGTTCAGGAAGAACAGGCCCAGATCGCTGAAGTATACGGCAGTGTGGAATCGAAGGCTCACTTCGTCGTAACGGCAGCCGATGTACCGGCTAAAACCTTTGCTGAAGAGGACACCAAGGCTGTTGTAAACCTGCTTAACGTCCTTCACTGCGGCGTCTTTGCCATGAATCAGATGCTGCCCAAACTGCCGGATTTATCGGCCAACATTGGGACGATTCGAACGGAAGAAGACGTCGTCGCCATTCAGTACTTCCCGAGGGCATCGTCTGACGGCCGTTTACGTGAATTTGCCCTGACACTGCCCGTTTTTGCAGAGCTTACGGGCTGCACTATTGACTTGGCTACGCCGGAACCGGCTTGGGCCGAAAATCCCAAGAGTAAACTCGTTCCCTTGTTTGCCGACGTATACCGTGAAGAAGCCGGCAGAGAACCCCGCATTGAAGCCATGCACGGCGGCCTTGAAACGGGCTACCTCTTTTCCATGAACCAGAATCTCGATATCATTTCCGTCGGTCCGACGACGCACGACATCCACAGTGCCGACGAATCGGTCGAACTCGATACAGTAGCGCTCTTGACCCGCATCGTTGCTAAGGCTCTGGGAAAACTCGACAAGTAATCGATTGATGTAAACTGAATTTAAACGTACCCGCCTTACGGGATTGTCCTGTAAGGCGGGTATTTTTATATCTGTATGAGGTCGTGCAAGGTATCGCCCAAGGCGTCTAAGTTGACGGGCAGGCGATTGAGGGGAATGGCTCCGTAGCCGATGAGAATCTGGTGCTGCGGGCTGTCGTCAGGATCGGCCCAGTAGGGTCTCAGCGAGTAAACGCCGACTTCATTTTGTCGGAAGCGGCGGAGGATTTCTGTTTCTGTACAATCCGTACGGAGTTCGAGGACGAAGTGCATGCCGCCGCCTCCTCCGTGGATGCGGACTCCTTGGGGAAAGTTTTCTTCTAAGTAGCTGCGGATCAAAGCGTGCTTTTTACGAAAATCATTTCGCAGGGCGTTTACTTGCTTTTCATACTCGCCGCTCTCCATGAAGTCGGTCATGGCCAGCTGAAGGAGAGAAGGCACGGGAGAACTGTAGAAGGGATACTCTGCAGCAAAATCGAAAGACAGAGCCGGGGGCAGGACGACATAGGCCAGGCGGATGTCCGGAGCCATCGTTTTGGAGAAGGTTCCCAAATAAAAAGTGCGGCCATAGGTATCGATGGATTGGAGCGACGGAATGGGCTGCTCTTCATAGCGAAGTTCACTGTCATAGTCATCTTCAATGATGTAATGGCCGTCCTTTTCGGCCAGCTGCAGCAGTTCCAATCGATGCTTGATGGGCATGATTTGCCCTAAGGGAAACTGGTGGGACGGCGTGATGCTGATTAAAGACGGCGGGAGGCCTTGTAAGGACGGAAGGTCGATTCCCCCCGGGCCGACCGGGACGTAGTGCATGGCATAGTCCTTGTGAGAAAAAACGTCGCGCGTACCGCGATAGCCTGGATTTTCCATGGCAAATTCGTATTTTTCCGGAGGCATGAGTTGTGTGATCAGACTTAAAGAATGGTGGTGGCCGCTGGTTATGATGACCTGTTCCGGGCGGCAGCGGACGCCGCGGAAACGTTTCAGATACCGGCAAAGCCATTGCCGAAGAACGAACAGCCCTTCCGGCGGCTCATAGAGGAGGGTATTCCGATTTTCAAGATCGGCCAGGGCATTGTTTAAGGAATGGCGAAAGGCTCGGTTTCGATAGACGTTTCGGTCGATACCTCCGTAGCGGAAATCATAATGAGGCGGGCGTTTTTCGACAGGCGGCGTGAACGGTTCCGCTATTTTCGATTCATACGACTGGGGCGGCAGGGCTTCGACGTAGAATCCGGAGCCGCGCGTGCTGTAGATATAGCCTTCTAATTCCAGTTGACGATAGGCCGTAATGACCGTATTGCGGGAAATTTCGTACTCTTGGGCCAGCTTGCGAGTGGCCGTAAGTGCGCTGCCGGCAGTCAGTTCACCGGATAAGATTTGCTGTTTCAGGCCTTCGTAAAGTTGCTTGTATAGGGACTGAGAACTCTTTTTATCGATGAGCAGCATCGGGGGCCTCCTTTTAGTGGAATTGGATCTATAAAATAGACGTGAATTGAATCTTTTTTAGGATCTCTTTTTCTGTTAGTATACAGACATGCAAGATAGCTTGCAAGATACAGTGCGACTGAAAAGGAGAATACGACTATGTTTATAGAAAAATTTTATGACTGCTTGAAACACGACGGCATTGTAGCCGTAGCCACGGCATCGAAAGAAGGCAAGGCTCATGTAGTGAATACGTGGAATAAATACATCATCGTTACAGACGATGAAAAGCTGCTCATTCCCTGCTATGGTTTCCGTAAGACCGAGAGGAACATCGGTGAAAATCCTTACGTTGAAATTACTCTGGGAAGTCCGGACATCATGGGCTACAAGAGTATGGGGACGGGGTTCCTCCTCATCGGGACGGCTGAATTCCTGTCGTCAGGGCCGCTTTTTGAAGAAATGCACGATAAGTGCGATTTTGCCAATCGCGTCATGGTCTTTACGCCGGAAAAATGCACCCAGATGATCTGATGTAAAGACATTTACACGACGTTTAGTCTTCAATGGCGTGCGTGTTTTTATGAAGGCTTCAGATTATCAATGTGATTTTAACCATAAGAAAGCCCTCAAAAGCTGCCAGTGCATGGCTGCCTTTGAGGGCTTGTTGTTTTTGCAACGGTTTTATTCGGTCATATTTGATATAATAGGACTGTATATAATAAGGGGGAATGAACATGAGTAAAACCCATATTGATGAATTGGTGTCTCCCGATTATTTTAATCGGAAAGAGTGTGAAGGCTGCGGCTGCTGCATCAGTATCTGTCCGTACGACGCCTTGTCCATGGAAACCTGTGCCGATGGGGTTGAACGGCCTCGTGTCGATATGACCAA
Source organism: Megasphaera massiliensis (assembly GCF_036305205.1). NCBI lineage: Bacteria > Bacillati > Bacillota > Negativicutes > Veillonellales > Veillonellaceae > Megasphaera > Megasphaera massiliensis. Next base: position 34,669 of record NZ_JAXIXE010000017.1, on the reverse strand, counting down.
GTGCCTTCGCTGCAATCGTTGCGTCGATGCCTGTGAAATTTACAAGTGCTACGGCCCGACTTCGGAAGCGATATGATTCGCCGTTATTCGCGGCCGAATAAATACTTTGTGTCGTAGCTTAAATCCATATACTGGGCAATGGTCTCGTCGTCGAACCCGTATTCTTCCGACTTGCGAGTCAATTTGCCCCACTTCATCTGCATCTTTTTCTTGGGTGGCAAGGGTTCTTCGTATTCGATGCGAAGTTCCTGCGCTTCTTGGGAGCGGTCCTGTACTTTTACGAATAAGCCCTTATCAAAGGTCAACTCGTAGATTTTGCGGAAGGCATGGGGAAGCTGGAAGCCGAAGGGGACGAAGTATTTGTCGATGAAGCCGTTGGCAATCAAGATGGAGCCGCTGTAATCGATGACGTGTTCGAGGTCATACTTGAGGTCGCCTGCCGGTGAGTTAAACGGTTCCGGCAAGACGCCGTCGATGGACGGGGGCTCCATGCCGTTGTTGTTGGTCAATAACTTATGAAGGGTCAGCATTTTTTCGTCGTTAAATCCGAAGACGGCTGTATATCCGCGCAGGCACGCTTCGTTATACATGATGGGATGAAGGCCGAAATCTTCGATATTAAAGAAGTCATCGACCTTTTCGATGGCGACAATGCTGAGTTTGAAGGTGGCAAAATCGAAGCCGTCAAAAAATTGAGCGCGCATGATAAGTCTCCTTATTCGACAAAGATGGGCGTGTTGTTTTCAAAGCGGGCGATTCTGGCTAAGGATTCCACACGGAAACCGGCTTTTTCAAGGGTTTCCCGACCGGTCTGGAAGGTCTTTTCGACGACGATGCCGATGCCTTCAACGGTGCAGCCGGCCTGAGCCGCAATCTGCGTAAGACCGACGGCTGCGGCGCCGCTGGCCAAAAAGTCGTCGATGATGAGAACCGATTCCCCGGCACGGAGATAGTCTTTGCAGACCGTTGCCGTGTACTCTTCTTCTTTCGTATAAGAGTAAATTTTTGCCGTATACTGTTCACCCTTGGTGAGCAGTGATTTTTTTTTGCGGGCAAAGACGACCGGGCAATTGTTCATGGCAAGGGATGCCGCATAAGCGACGGCAATGCCTGAAGATTCAATGGTGATGATGCGGTCGATGTGAACATCCTTGAAACGGCGGGCAAATTCCTGGCCGACATGATTGATAAGAGCCGTGTCGATTTGCTGATTCAAAAAGCTGTCGATCTTTAAGATACGATTGTCAATAACCAGACCGTCTTGTAAAATTCGCTGTTTCAATTCTTCCATTACTTCCGAGTCCTCCCTGGTGATGAGAAATGGTCAACCTTGTCTACTATAATAGTACTAGTCTAATACGATTTCATAGGCAAGTCAACAAAATTCTAAGTTTACTTATGGATTTAAAACGGGTATACTAAGGTTGTCTATTGATAAGTATCTATCTTTGAGGGAGGTTATGACATGCAGTCTATTCGACGTTTGTATGTTGCCAAGAAAGGTATTTTTGCTGATGAGGCAAAGCGATTACTCACTGATTTACAGGAAAACCTGTTGATAAAGGGGTTAACTGATATTCACATTTTCCACCGCTACGACGTATCCGGTCTCGATGATGCGGCTTTTGAAGCGGCTAAAAATATGATCTTCTCGGAACCGCCTGTCGATGCCGTTTACGATACACTGCCGACTCGTGAAGGCGATACGGTCCTGGCTGTCGAATACCTGCCCGGTCAATATGACCAGCGTGCCGATTCAGCCGTTCAGTGCCTGCAGATGCTGACCATGAAAAATGACAGTCTCGTTCGGACGGCACAGGTCATCGTCCTGTCCGGCGACTTATCGGCTGAAGATATCGATGCTGTCAAACATTACTGCATTAACCCTGTCGAAGCTCGTGAAGCTTCGTTGGAACCGGCTGAATCGTTGGAATTGGCTTGGGAAAAACCGGCTGACGTCCCTACTGTCGAAGGCTTTATCTCCATGGATGATGCGGCCTTGACCGACCTTTCGGCGCAGATGGGCCTGGCCATGAGCTTCGACGATTTGAAGTTCGTCCAGACCTACTTCCGCGACGAAGAAAAACGGAATCCGACGATTACCGAAATCCGAGTCATCGATACGTACTGGTCAGACCACTGCCGGCATACGACGTTCATGACTGAACTGACGGACGTTTCTTTTGAAAAAGGAACCTTTACGGCTCCTATACAGCGGGCTTATGAATCGTATAAGACGACGCGGGAAAACCTGAACCGCAAGAAACCTCAAACCCTCATGGATATGGCAACCATCGCCGTCAAGGAATTGAAAGCTGCCGGAAAACTCGATAATCTCGACGAATCGGAAGAAATCAATGCCTGCACGATCATTATTCCCGTCGATGTCGATGGCGTCGAAGAAGAATGGCTGCTCTTATTTAAAAACGAAACCCATAACCACCCGACTGAAATCGAACCGTTCGGCGGCGCTGCGACCTGCCTTGGCGGTTGTATTCGCGACCCCTTGAGCGGCCGCTCCTACGTCTATCAGGCCATGCGCGTAACCGGTGCCGGCGATCCTCGTCAGGCTGTCCAGGATACACTGGTCGGCAAACTGCCGCAGCGCAAACTGACGACCGGTGCCGCTAAGGGGTACAGTTCGTATGGCAATCAGATCGGCCTGGCTACGGGTGAAGTCAAGGAATACTACAACCCGGGATTCGTCGCCAAACGTATGGAAATCGGTGCCGTTCTCGGTGCGGCTCCGCGGAAGAACGTCGTTCGCGAAGAACCCCTTCCCGGCGATATCATCATCCTCCTCGGCGGCAAGACCGGCCGTGACGGCTGCGGCGGCGCTACGGGTTCTTCCAAGAAACATACCGTTGAATCCTTGGAAACGTGCGGTGCTGAAGTCCAAAAAGGGAACGCCCTGACTGAACGAAAGATTCAGCGCATGTTCCGCCGCCAGGAAGTTACGACGCTTATCAAGCGCTGCAATGACTTTGGCGCCGGCGGCGTTTCCGTTGCTATCGGCGAATTGACGGACGGCCTCGACATCAACCTCGATAAAGTTCCCAAAAAATACGAAGGTCTCGACGGAACGGAATTGGCTATTTCTGAATCTCAGGAGCGAATGGCCGTCGTCGTAGCCCCGGAAAATGTCGATAAATTCATGAAATATGCTGCTGAAGAAAATCTGGAAGCGACGATTGTCGCCGTGGCTACCGATACGAAACGGCTGGTCATGCATTGGCGCAATCAGAACGTCGTCAATATTACCCGTGCCTTCCTCGATACCAACGGCGTTACTCAGCGGCGCAAGGCTTTGGTCACGGCACCGGAAGATAAGGATTTCTTCAAGGCATCGGATGTAAAAGACGTCGCTAAGACATGGCTCGATACGATGGGAACCTTGAACATCGCTTCGGAACAAGGCTTGGCCGAACGCTTTGACAGCACCATCGGGGCTCGCACGGTCCTCATGCCTTTCGGCGGTAAATATCAGAAGACGCCGGTCGAAGGGATGGTCGCTAAGATTCCCGTAGAACACGGGAATACGACGACGGCCAGCATTTTCACCCACGGCTACGATCCGGACCTCGCTATTTGGAGTCCCTTCCACGGCGCTCTCTATGCCGTCATCCAGTCCATTGCTAAACTCGTTGCCCTCGGCGGCGACCGTAAGAAAGTATACCTTACGATGCAGGAATTCTTCCAGAGCCTGGGCAAAAATGAAACGGCCTGGGGGCAGCCGGTCAGCGCCCTCCTCGGTGCCTTCGTCGCTCAGCAGGTCATGGAAGTCGCCGCCATCGGCGGTAAGGACAGCATGAGCGGTACCTTTGAACACCTCACCGTTCCGCCGACCCTCGTTTCTTTCGCCATTGCTCCGGAACATACCGATCATATCGTATCGCCGGAATTTAAGGCTTCTGACGATGCCGTCCTCCTCTTCGATTTGCCGCGTGACGGCGAAGGGATGCCGGACTTCGATATCTTTAAACAGCATTGTGACTTCCTCCATCAAGCCGTCATTGACGGTAAGGTCAAAGCGATGCATGCCGTCGGTCAAGGCGGTATCGCAGCAGCTGTCGCTCAGATGGCCTTTGGCAACCGAATCGGATTCGACGTCGATGCAGACTTTGCTGTACAGGAACTGTTTAACCTCCGTTACGGCGCCCTCTTAGTTGAAACCGACAGTACAACGGCTGCTGCATGGAGTAAACGCGATCAGGTCAGCCTGGTCGGTAAGACGACCACGTCGGCAAATATCACGGCCGACGGCGTAACGATTGCCTTGAGTGACCTTCAGGAAGCTTGGGAAAAACCGCTGAATCAGATTTTCCCGATTAAGGATAAGGATGGCCAAGGCGACGCCGAACTGCCCTTGTTTACGACCTATGGTCCTCGCCGCAGTGAAGCCTTTGGCGCTCCGCACGTCTTTATTCCCGTTTGCCCGGGAACGAACTGCGAATATGACTCGGCAGCTGCCTTTGAACGGGCCGGCGCAACGACAGATGTCATGGTCCTTCGCAATAACACGCCGCAGGACTTGGCCGAATCGATTGAAGAAATGGCAAAACGCATGGCCAAAGCACAGATCATCATGTTCCCCGGCGGCTTCAGTGCCGGTGACGAACCGGAAGGTTCGGGCAAGTTCATTGCTACCTTGTTCCGGAATCCGGCCCTGTCCGAAGCCCTCGAAAGTCTCTTGTATCAGCGCGATGGCTTAGCCCTCGGCATCTGCAACGGCTTCCAGGCTCTGATTAAACTCGGCCTTCTGCCCTATGGCAAGATTCAGCCTTTGAAGGCCGACAGCCCGACCTTGACGTACAACTCCATCGGCCGTCACCTGTCCCGTATGGTCGACACCAAAGTCGTTTCGGTCATGAGTCCTTGGTTCAGCAGCTGTAAAGCCGGTGATATTCACACCGTCGCTATTTCCCATGGGGAAGGCCGCTTTATTGCGACGCCGGAACAGATTCGTGAACTCGCCGCCAAAGGCCAGATTGCAACGCAGTACGTCGACCTTTCCGGCAAAGCTTCTTATGAAAGCGAATACAACCCGAATCAGTCGGTCCTGGCCGTGGAAGGTATTACCAGTCCTGACGGTCGTGTCCTCGGCAAGATGGCTCATACGGAACGGTTCAGCGCCGACGATGTCTTTAAAAACATTGACGGCAATAAGCTCCAACCCATCTTCACATCCGGCGTAAACTACTTTAAATAAATGTAACCGAAGACAGTCTTTCCTGCTTTTGACGGCGGAAAGACTGTCTTTTTTCTTGCATTCCGGATAGGTCTGTGATATAATTAAAAAGCTTGATTTGTGTCAAGCTCCTAACCCTTCTTCGGGAAGGGTCATATGTCCAAAAGAGGAGGTGATTTCGTGAACAAGTACGAAGTCATGTTTATTGCACGACCGGTCGAAGAAGCAGAAGTAGATCCCATCGTTGAATTGGTATCGAACCTTCTTACCAAGAACGGCTGCAGTATCGAAAAGGTAGATCGTTGGGGGAAACGTCATCTGGCATACCCTGTTAAGAAACAGGCTGATGGCTACTACGTTTTGATTAACTTTGAAGGCGAACCTGAAGTCATCAAAGAAATCGACCGTGTCATCAAGATCCACGATACTATTCTGAAACACTTGATCGTCAAGATCGACGAATAACCGGAGGCGCAAAGGTATGAACTCAGTACAATTATTAGGGAATTTGGCTCGGGACCCGGAAATCCGTTTTACGAAGACCGGACGGGCTGTCGCTATGTTTACCGTTGCCTGCACGCGGTCGTATGTTCCGACCGGCAGTTCAGAACCGCGGGAATTAACTGATTTTATTCCTTGTGTTGCTTGGGGTAATTTGGCGGAAAACTGTGGCAATAACTTAACCAAAGGCAGCCGTGTCTTCGTTCAAGGCCGTATCTCGGTCCGTTCTTATGACGGCCAGGATGGTCAGAAACGGTATCGCACGGAAGTCGTTTGCGACTTTGTTGCCCAGACAATGGGATCAGAACATCAGCAAGCTGCTGCTCCGGCACAGCCTGCCAGTGTAGCGCAGCCGAAACCGGCTGCTGCCGGTGCCGGCTTTGACAGCATGGGCTCCAGCACGGATGAAGAAATCCCATTCTAAAAGGTCAGACACGCCCCTTCTAATTCTTGAAGGAGGAAACTATACATGAGAAGAGATCGCTCGAGAAAACCGAGAAGAAAAGTATGCAGCTTCTGCGTTGATCATGCTGAACTGATCGATTACAAAGATACTGCAAAGCTTCGCCGTTTCACAACAGAACGCGGTAAAATCTTGCCGCGCCGTATTTCCGGCGTTTGCGCTAAACATCAGCGTAAACTGACTGTTGCTATCAAACGCGCACGTGCTATCGCACTCTTGCCGTACACGGCTGAATAATATAAAAGACTGTCGCTCAGCGACAGTCTTTTTTTTGCGATTAGATTTTCTTTCCGTTTACATAACGGGCGACGATGTTGCGGTCGTCACCGTCGTAAATGAATTGCTGAAGCTTTTCAAAGGGGGTCCGTTCCAGTCCTTCGATATCATCGTCCATGTGGATGACTAAGGCGTCAAAATTGAAGCCTGTTTCGAAACTGCCTGTATTTCCATAAAAACGGCCGGGGCCCTTCGTGGCCAAGTACAAGCCTTCACCGATGGTGAGGGCTTTTTCTGACGGATGATTCAGTGAATAGAGCTTTGAAATTTCGATGGTCAAGGCGATTTGCTTGTTCATGGCCGGGGTATGGCCGGCGGCTACGTCACTGGCAATGGTGCAGGTCAACCCCTTCGTAAGATTTTCGCGGAGGGGCATGATGCCGCTGGTCAGATTTGCATTGGACTGGGCACAGTGGGTCAAGTAAACGTCTTTTTCTTTGAGTAAACGCTTTTCTTCGTCAGACAGATAGATGGCATGAGCCATCAGCGTTTTATGTGGGCGAAGCAGCCCGAAGGCATCGTAGACACTAGTATACGACGGAAGGTCCGGATGCAGTTCTTTGACCCAAGCGACTTCGTGACGGTTTTCTGACAGGTGGGACTGGACGGGAAGATCGTATGTTTCGCAGAGGCGGCCGAGGCCGATCATCAGCTTTTCTGTCGTCGACGGGACGAATCTCGGCGTTGCGATGAAGCGAATACGGTCCAATTCTTCGCGGCTGCGGAGGACGAGCTCTTCCGTATCGGCTAAAGAGCGTTCTGTATCTTCCGTTAGATAGTCCGGGCTGTTTCTGTCCATGTTTACTTTCCCGACGTATCCTTTTAAACCCATATCTTCGGCAATGCGCATGAGTTTCCAAGTGGCATCCTTATGAATGGTGGCAAAGGCCGAAAAACATAGAGTCCCTTCGGCTTTTAAACGCGACAAGAAGGCACGGTAAACACGGGCAGCAAAGTCCGTGTCGGAAAAGCGGCCTTCCGTGGGGAAGGTATAGTTTTCCAGCCAAGGCAGGAGCTCTTCGTCAAAGCCCAAGCCGCGGTTGATGTACTGTGGCGCATGGATGTGGAGGTCGATAAAGGCCGGGATGATGATGTCCTTTCCGTAATCGACGACCGATGAAGGGGCTGCATGAGCCGGAAGGTCTTGGAAAACCCCCAGGACCTTACCGTCTTCGACTTGGATATATTGATTTTCAAGGATGATGAATTCTGCTTGCGATGGGGTATAGAGAAAATTTCCTTTTAGAAACATGTAAACTCCTTTTTTGCTTGTTTACTCCGGAACATAGACCGATAAGAAGGATGGAAGAACCTTGATATCGAGGGGAAAAGACGGCCCCGAATCTCCGTCCATATTGGTCGAAAGGGGATGATCGCTCAGAAGTTCAATGCGAACTTCTTCCAATGCTTTTAAGGTCATCAATTCCGAGGTCAAGGGCTGTCCGGATAAAAATTCCGGAATGACCTTGATTAAATCCAGGTAGTTGAAATCTTTAAAGATTCCCAGCCAAATCTTTCCGTCATCGACTCGCGCCTGGGGTGCCAGATTGCGGAAACTGCCGACAGAGTTGGTCAGCATGGCGACGATGAGGGGCGAACGGTAGACGGAGGAACCTTCCGGCGTCGTGATTTTAAATAAAGATGTTTCATGGGCCTGCATGGCTTTGATGCCGGTCAGAAAATAAGCCAACGGGCCGAGGCGGGTTTTCTGCTCGATGGATACGTGGCCCACGGCTTCGGGCATGATTCCGGTGGCAATGGTATTGATGAAGTAGCGGTCATTGGCTTTTGCAATATCGACTTTGACGGTCTTGCAGCGCGGCAGGATATCAATAGCGACTTCAGGGTGGAGGGGGATGTTTAAGGCTCTGGCCAAGTCGTTGATGGTGCCCAAGGGAATGAATCCGAAGTCGATCGGTTTATTGGCCTGGGCCAGTCCGTTGATCGTTTCGTTGAGGGTTCCGTCACCGCCCATGGAAAAGACGGCATCGAATCCGATCAGGGCAGCTTCCTTTGCCCATAGGGTGGCGTCTCCTGCCTTCTCTGTTTCTCGTAATTCCACGTCGTCGAACATGCTCTCCAATTGGCGTCTTAAATTTTCTTTGTGGTATTTTGCTCTCTCACGCCCTGCTGTAGGGTTGATGATTAACATACACCGTTTCAACTTGCTTCTACTCCTTACCTTGTAAATTCTTCTCGAAATGCATGATGCAATTACTATTATAACGAGAAAAAAGCCGTTCGTGAAGGTGGCGGACAAGGATTTGTCTGAATTTTGTCGAAGTCTTTCTTTAGATAGGTTTCCGCTTAGTATTTTTTAGAAAAGGAGTAAGGTCTTATGAATTTTGATGGTACTGTCTACCCTTATGGATCTCATCGAGAGGTAGTTTACGGCCGCCGGGGCATGGTCTGCACGTCTCAGCATTTGGCTGCCCAGGCCGGCCTCGATATGTTGAAACGAGGCGGGAACGCCGTTGATGCAGCTTTGGCGACGGCCATTTGCCTGACCGTTTTGGAACCGACCAGCAATGGTTTGGGGAGCGATGCTTTTGCCCTCCTTTGGATGGATGGAAAGTTGCACGGTATCAATGGCAGTGGTTGGTCTCCGGCAGCCCTGACGCGAGACCGATTAGTGGCTGAAGGATATGAGGAAATGCCACTGCGCGGCTGGTATCCGGTCATGGTGCCCGGTGCACCTGCGACGTGGGCCGAAGTGCATCGCCGTTTTGGTAAACTTCCGTTTCATGAATTGTTTGAACCGGCCATCACCTATGCTCGGGAAGGGTTTGTGGTCATGCCTAATTTGGCTGCCATGCTGGCTTACAGTGCCGACGCCTTTCGAGATTATCGGGAGGATCCGCTTTTTCGCCCCCTGTTTGATACCTTCTTTCCCCGAGGAAGGACGCTCCAAGCAGGAGATATCCTGACCCTGCCGGAACTTGCGAACTCGTTGGAACTCCTGCGGGACAGTCATTGCCGCTCCCTTTATGAAGGCGAACTGGCTCAAGATATAGTTCGCTGGTCCATCGAAACAGGCGGCCTTCTTCGTGACACTGATTTGTCGGAATACTTCCCTCAGTGGGTAGATCCGATTCACACCGACTATCGGGGCTATGATGTATGGGAAATCCCGCCCAACGGACACGGATTAGTCGTCCTCATGGCACTCAATATTGTAAAGGGGTTTACTTTTGATAAACAACGAGACAATGCCGAATCGATTCATCGTCAGATTGAAGCTATGAAATTGGCTTTTGTCGACGGAAGAAAGTACATTGCCGATCCGCGGTTTATGAAGACGGCCGTTTCCGACTGGTTGTCTGATTCGTATGCCGAAAAGCGTCGAAGCATCATTCGCGATCAAGCCTTGATGCCGGAGGCCATCGATGTAAACTCCGGCGGTACCGTTTACTTATGCAGTGCCGACGGTGACGGCAATATGGTGTCTTTCATCCAAAGCAATTACAATGGCTTCGGTTCGGGCATCGTCATTCCGGGTCGTGGTATTTCTCTCAATGACAGAGGGCATAATTTCTCCATGGACACAGCCAGTGACAACTGTCTCGGCCCGAGAAAAAAATCGTACCACACGATCATTCCCGGTTTCTTGACGAAAGATGGGGAGGCTGTCGGTCCTTTCGGTGTCATGGGAGCCTTTATGCAGCCCCAGGGACAGCTGCAAGTCTTGCTGAATACCATTGACTATCACCTTAACCCACAGGCGGCCCTTGATGCGCCTCGTTGGCAGTGGGTCGGCGGCAAAACGATTGAAGTCGAGCCGGACATGCCGCAGGATGTCATCGACGGACTGCGGGCACGGGGCCATGATATCATCGTCAAAGGCGATATTCAGACCTATGGCCGGGGGCAGATCATTTGGCGCAGTGAAGCGGGCGTGCTGGTCGGGGGAACGGAGCCTCGGGCGGATGGGACCGTGGCTGCCTGGTAACGGGCCTTTCTTTTCTTCTCGTCTAAAATATGATAGGATGGAGAAAACAAAAGGAGGTATTATTCCCCAATGAAACCGATGAAACCAAAACTTTCCTTGTTAGACACGGCACCGACGCCGCTCCAGTATTTATCCGGCTTGTCACAGGAGTTATTTCGCGAAATATACATTAAACGCGATGATTTAACGCCCTTTGGCGGCGGCGGTAACAAGCTGCGCAAATTAGAGTATTTGATGATTGAAGCTTTGAATGCTCAGGCCACGACCATCGTTACCGTCGGAGCACCCCAGACCAACCACGGCCGGTTGACAGCGGCTATAGCGGCCAAATTCGGTCTGCACTGCATCATCGTTGCCGTCGGAGAACCCGAGGCGGAATTGAGCGGCAACTTGTTCTTAGACGGTATCTTTGGCGCCCGTGTCGTCTTAAAGCGAGATGACGGGCGAGACCACGACGTACAGCTCGAAGAAACGGTCAAGAAGGTCATCGAAGCTGAAGTAAAGAAAGGTGAACAAGTTTACTTCATTCCCATGGGCGGCAGCGATACGACGGGCCTTCTCGGTTATATGGACTGCGCGCGTGAACTCGATGCTCAGGCAAAGGACCAGCAAATCAGCGGGGCTACGGTCTACGTTCCCGTCGGCAGTATGGGGACCTATCTTGGACTGTACTGCGGGCTTAAATCGATCGAATCTGATTTAAAACTGATCGGCATTGCCGTCATGCCCTTTGATATGGAAAAATTAAAGGCCTACTTTACGCAGGCCAAAGAAGAATACGGATTTAATTTTGAGGGTGACTTCCACGTCGAAACGGGATATATCGGAAAAGGTTACAATGAACCGGAACCGAGAATTCGGGAAGCCATTTACACCATGGCCCGCCATGAAGGAATTTTGCTCGATCCCTGCTATACGGGGAAGATGTTTGCCGGTGTCCTGTCGATGATTAAGGAAAAGAAAATCAAGTTGGGACGCCAAGTCATCTTGCTCCATACCGGCGGTATGCCCGGCCTTTATGCAGCTCCTCATCGGGAAAAAATCGAACGGGACGTGAAAGATCAGATCCAAGTCATAAAATAAGGACAAGAAAGCTCTTAGAAAAACAGGTGCTGCAGGATGAAGTAGGATAAGGCACCCATGACAGCTGTGCAGGGGATGGTCATGACCCAGGCCGTGACCATCTGACGGGCGACGCTCCAGTGGACGGCTTTAACTCGCTGGGCCGACCCGACGCCCATGATGGAGCCGGAAACGACGTGCGTCGTCGATACGGGCAGGTGCAGCAAGGTTGCTGAAAAGATGACGACAGCTGAGTTTAAGTCAGCTGCAAAGCCGTGGACGGGATGCATTTTAAAAATCTTGCCGCCGACGGTGCGGATGATTTTCCAACCGCCGACACTCGTCCCCAAGGCCATGGCCAGGGCGCAGAGGAATTTTACCAGGTCAGGGACTTCCAAGCTGGTGATAAAACCGCCGGATACCAGGGCCAGGGTGATGATACCCATCGATTTCTGGGCGTCGTTGGAACCGTGAGAAAAGGCCATCAGGGCCGCTGATACGACTTGCAGCCGGTTGGCAACCAGGTTTACTTTGGCCGGTTTAAAGGAATGGCAGACCATGAAGATGATCTTCATGATGATGAAGCCCGTAATGATAGCCGAGATAGGCGAGATGATGAGGGATAAGACGATTTTTAAGATCCCGAAGCCGTTGAGGGCCGCTGCTCCGGCAGAAACCATGATGGCACCGATCATGCCTCCGATGAGGGCGTGAGACGAGCTGGACGGCATGCCGACCCACCAAGTCAGGAGGTTCCAGATAATAGCGCCTACGAGGCCGGCAATGATGATCATTTCATTGATCAAGGTCGGCGAAACGACGATATCTCCGCCAATCGTCTTGGCGACGCCCGTCGAAATCATGGCGCCGAGGAAGTTTAAAATCGCAGTGCCGATGATGGCGACACCGGGCCGAATGGCTCGCGTCGATACGCAGGTGGCAATGGCGTTGGCCGTATCGTGGAAACCATTGATAAAGTCAAAAACAAGGGCCAGGATGACGACCATGATGATGAGCGACGTATCAAGCATACTTCATGGTCACCTCTTTAACGGTATTTGCCAGGGTTTCGACGTTGTCCGAAGCTTCTTCCAGCGTCCCCAGGATGTCTTTCCAGCGGATGACGTTGAGCAGGTCTTTTTCTTCACCGCTGAACAGGCGGGAAATTTCCTGTCTGTAAAGATGGTCGATTTCCGATTCCAGTCGGTTTAAGCGTTCGGCATGGCGCATGAGGTTAGCTTGGTTGCGGTCGATGTCTTTTAAGAGGGAGAAAATCTTATTCATTTCTTCCCCCATGAGGACCAGCTGCTCGGTCATGGTAACGGCGGCGTCCGGAGCTGTGGTAACGTGGTACATGCTGGTACGCATTAAAGCTCCCTGAAGAGAGTCGATGCTGTTTTCGAGCTGGCAGGTCAATTTATAGAAATCTTCGCGGTCGATTGGCGTGATGAAAACGCGGGACAACTTGAAGATGATATCTTGATTGGTTTTTGATGATTCATGTTCTAATTTCACGATTTCTTTTAAATGAAGTGAAATCGTGGAAACGTCTTGCATAACTTCATGAGCGATGACAGCGCCGCGATGGAAATTTTGGGCATTGGCTACGAGATAGTCAAAGAATTCTTCGTGCTTATTGCTGATACTGAACATAGTTATTCCTCCTATACAGACATGAAAAACATTATATAAAGGATATATCAGTATTTTGCAAAGAATATGTAAAGAATAGGTAAAATATAATGATGCGCTTTGATTTTTTTGCGGCGATGGTATAATGGAGTCATTGCTATTATTTTATAACGGTACTGCCATATACGGTCGTGGAATACGGCTCGCGATGGTGCTGATTTATTCTGAACATGAGGTGACTTTTACAAATGAATGAAGAACGAACCGCACAGATTCATCCCGTCGACGAAATGCTGCCGACTGGCCAACTGTTTGCTTATGGGCTGCAGCACGTCCTGGCGATGTATGCCGGTGCCGTTGCCGTACCTATCATTGTAGCCCAGGCTTTGCACCTGTCGCCGATGGAATTGGTCCACCTGATCAATGCTGATTTGTTTTCCTGCGGGATTGCGACCTTGATCCAGACACTGGGTTTTTGGAAAGTCGGGGCGCGCATTCCTATGATTCAAGGCGTTACCTTTGCCTCGGTCACGCCGATGATCCTTATCGGGGCTGAACACGGCATTACGGCGATTTATGGGGCCATCATCATTGCCGGTTTGTTTACTTTCTTGATTGCTCCGTTTTTTAGCCGATTCATTCGATTTTTCCCGCCCGTTGTTACGGGGACTATCATTACGATTATTGGGATTACCCTTCTGCCTGTCGCTGTAAACTGGATGGGCGGTGGGAATCCAAAGGCACCTGATTTTGCCTCGCCGATGAATTTATTCCTCGCTTTCATTACTTTGGTTATTATCATTGCCATTTATCGCGGTGGCAAAGGCTTTTTGAGCAACGTATCCGTCTTGTTAGGCCTTATCGGAGGTACGATTATTGCCATGGCGTTAGGGCAGACTGATTTTTCGGAAGTCGGAAACGCTTCCTGGTTTGGTTTGGTTACGCCCTTTTCCTTTGGCCTTCCGACCTTTGACATCGGCTCCATCTTATCGATGATGGTCGTCATGATCGTCACTATGGTAGAAACGACGGGCGACTGCATCGCTATCGGGTCGATCGTAGGCACTCCTATCGGACGTGACCGTTTGTCCCGCTGCCTTCGGGCTGACGGCTTGTCGACGGTCATCGGCGGTATCTTGAACAGCTTCCCGTATACGGCCTTTGCCCAAAACGTCGGTTTGATTGCCGTTACCCGCGTCAAGAGCCGCTTCGTCGTCGCCGCTTCCGGCATCATTCTCATTGCCTTAGGTCTCTTTCCGAAGATGGCCGCCGTCGTAGCATCGATTCCGAATTCCGTCTTAGGCGGCGCCGGCGTTGCCATGTTCGGCATGGTCATTGCCAGCGGCATCCGAGCACTGAGCAAGGTCGAGTTTGACGGCACCTACAACCTGATGATTGTTGCCGTCAGTATCGGCGTCAGCATGATTACCCTGACGGCGCCGAATTTCTTCCACAGCTTCCCGTCGTGGGCCAATATCGTTCTCCACAGCGGGATTACTTTGGGGAGTATCACGGCCGTCCTGCTCAATTTGATCTTGAATGGCTGCGGCAGGGAAGAGGATATGGATGGCAATTAAACAACTGTAAATGAAAGTAAATTCGTTTTACCTGAAAGCGAGGGATTTTTTTGCTGAAGAAAATGGTGGCCTTAACCTGTGCCGTTGCTTTGAGTACAGGCGCGGCCTGGGTACATGCGGAAGAACTCAAAACGGCACCGCCTCCTTTTGCGGTGAAGGTTGAAATAAAACCGGCGGCTGCACCACAGACTTCAAATACGTCTTCGCAGAAGACGGTGACCCAGGCTGCTTCCAAGGCTCAACCGAAGGCCGAAAAGGCTGTTAAAAAATCGACGGAGAAAAAAATCGGCGTCAATATAGCCAGCCGTATACTGACCCTCTATGAAGGCGATACAAAAATCAAAATGTATCCTGTCGGGGTAGGCCGGACGTCGACACCGACGCCGACGGGTTTTTATAAGGTACAAAATAAAGAGGTGAATCCGACCTGGATCGATCCTGACGATACGAGCATCCAAATCGCATCCGGTCCGGATAACCCGATTGGCTATCGCTGGATTGGGTTTCATGGCAATTACGGAATCCACGGGACGAACAATCCCGGTTCTATCGGAGGCTACGTCTCGAATGGCTGCATCCGTATGAAGGAGCCCGACGTGGAAGACCTGTATCAATACGTATCGATCGGGACGCCGGTTACGGTATATTATGACCGCCTGGTCATCGATGTCAGTCCGGAACACGCCGTATCCTACTACGTCTACCCGGACGGCTACGGCTGGCAGGCCTTAAGTGTAGCGCAGGTAAAGAAAGCCCTGGCCGGCTATGGCGTAGAAGACTTTGCTGAATTCAAAGAGATTTCGGATAAAATAAACCGTTCTGACGGCAATGTGACCTACGTTGCCAAAGCCTATGACTTGGTGGTCAATGGAACGAAACTGTCTAAACGAGCTCTTGGCAAAAACGATCAAATCTATTTGCCGTCTGTAGCCGTTGCGACAGCCCTTGACCTGGATTTGCGCTGGAATCCGCAGCAAGGCATTCTGACCAGCCCTTACGGGATTGCGCCCGGCTATGTAAAGAGTGATGTCGTGTATGTAAACGCGGCTAACGCCTATTCTTTATTCCACTTAAATGGCAGTTTAACTCCGGATTACGTCTATAATATGTATTCTGTAAAAGGCGATAAAACACCGACGGTCGTCATTTCCCGCGGCTAATGCAAAAGGCTGTGAAGAGAGGGTGAATCCTTTCTTCACAGCCTTTTGTTTTTGTTGACAAATACTGACATATGTCATATACTTAGGAAAAAGATTGATGACATATGTTGAAAATAGAAATATAAAAAATTCGTCAAGTTATGGCGTATTTAAGGAGAATCTGATATGATGAAGATAGCTGTTACCTATGAACATGGTGATGTATACCAGCATTTCGGCCATTCCTCACAGTTTAAACTGTATGATGTTGAAGATGGGCGCCTGGTCGAAGCTCGCATCGTCGATACGGAAGGTCAAGGCCACGGTGCACTGGTATCCTTTTTAACGTCTCTGGGCGTCACGACGGTCATTGCCGGAGGAATCGGTGACGGTGCCAGAAAGGCCCTGGCCGATGCTTCCATCCAATTGTATGGCGGCGTCTCAGGCAGTGCTGATGAAGCCGTCAAAGCCTTGTTGGCCGGAACCTTGGAGTTTAACCCCAACCCGTCTTGCGGCCATCATGGCCACGAAGGCGGTCACCATGGTCATCATGAAGGCCACCATCATTCTCATGACCTTTGATTGTTTCCCTGAAAGGAGCGGATTATCTTGAAAAATATTACTGCTTTTTACTTACATAGCTGCCCGTACTGTAAAGGTGCTAAAGAAGCCCTTGCTGAATTGATTGAAGAAAATCCGGAATACCGCAAGGTTACCGTTGACTGGTATGAAGAAACGGAAAATCCCGAAGCGGTAAAAGGCCATTCCTACTATTACGTACCGTCCATGTTCATCGGTACCGAAAAACTGTATGAAGCGCAGCCGGGCCAGTCTTACGATGAAATTAAAGCTCACGTCAAAGCGGCCTTAGATGCGGCCCTGACGGCTTAATCGTCACCCAATACGGCGTGAACGGCTTGTGCACAGCGACGGACGGCTTCGTCCATGGTTTCTTTTTCGATGGTCAAGGGCGGATTAAAGTAAAGGATGTCGCCAATAGGGCGCAGGACTAATCCCAAATCCATGGCTTTGCGGAAAATGTGCCAGCCTAAGCGTTTTTCCGGATTGAACGGGCGTTTACTTGCTCTGTCTTCTACTAATTCAATAGCGTTGATCAGGCCAATGTGGCGAATTTCGCCGACATTGTGATGGCTGCCGAGAGCAGCATCTAGCTTTTCATGAAGGTAGATGCTTTTCTCGGCAGCTTTTTTTAGTATGTCGTCTCGCTCCATGATTTTTAGGACGGCCAGAGCGGCACGGCAGGCTAAGGGGTTGCCGGCGTAGGTGTGACTGTGAACGAAGGCCTTATGGGTGTTGAAATCCCCGTAAAAGGCTTGGTAAACGGCGTCGGTCGTAATCGTCAGAGACATGGGCAGATAACCGCCGGTAAGCCCTTTGGATGTACAAAGAATATCGGGGCTGATACCGGCGTGCTCGATGGCAAACATCTTTCCCGTTCGACCAAAGCCGGCGGCGACTTCGTCGTCGATGAGGAGGACGCCGTACTGGTCACAGAGTTTGCGCAGGCGCCGTAAATATTCCGGCGGATAGATACGCATGCCGGCAGCACCTTGGAGAATCGGTTCGACGATGAGGGCAGCTGTTTCCTTACCATAGGCGGCGAAGGCCTTTTCGGCACCGATAAAGCATTCACAATCGCAGTTCTCGCGAGTTTTGCCATAGGGACAGCGATAGCAGTCGAGGCCATCGAAGTGAATGTTATGCATCATCATTGGCTTATACATTTGAGCATAGAGGTCCATGCTGCCTACGGACAAGGCACCAATCGTTTCGCCATGGTAGGATTCGGACAAACACATAAAGCGCTGCCGTTTCGGATGTCCCTTCTGGTACTGGTATTGGAAAGCCATCTTCAAAGCACATTCGACCGACGAGGATCCATTGTCGGTAAAATTGAAATGAGTCAACCCCTTTGGCAGCAAGGGCAGTAGGGTTTGACACAGTTCGATGGCCGGACGATGAGAAAAGTTGGCAAAGATAACGTGTTCCAATTTGTCGAGCTGATCCTTGATGGCGTCGTTGATTTCTTCATTGGCATGGCCTAAGAGATTGCACCACCAGGAACTGATGATATCGATATATTCTTTGCCGTTCGTATCGTATAGGTAGCAGCCCTTACCGTGGTCGATGACGACGGGCGGGAATACTTCGGCATCTTTCATCTGCTGGGCCGGGTGCCAGATATATTTTAAATCGGCTTCAAGTAAATTCATGTAAATGTCCTCCTCATTGGTATAAATGGATCAGCTGGTCGGTATCGGCGTCGATGATTTCGTCGTCATCGGAGACAACGGCTAATACCGGCTTTTGGCTCAATTTTTCAATCATGCGGATATTGTCTTTTTCCATGGGGCTTCCTGTATAATGATTGACGATGAAGCCCTGAACGGGGAGATGCTTTTCTTTCATATAAAAGGCCGTTAAGACGGCTCCGTTAATGGTACCGAGGCCGGCGGGGCAGACGATGAGGGACGGCAGGTTCAGCCAGCGAATGACGTCTTCCAACTGGAAAAAGGCCTGTTCATCGTCGCGAAGGGGACAGATAATGCCGCCGCTCCCTTCGACGGTGACGTAGGGATAACGGGCCGTTACCTTTTGCCAGCCGCGCAGGATGACTTCCTTTTCAATGGGGCGACCTTCCCAGCGGGCGGCTAAGTGAGGCGATACGGCATGGCTGTAGAGGTAGGATAAGAGAAGCTCCGAATCTTCTCCGATGTCGGCCGTTTTATTGACGAAACCGGCGTCACTGTCGGCGACGGTCGGAGCTCCACTGATGGCGGCTTTGTAGTAACCGACGTCGTAGCCGTGTTGACGCAGCGTCTTGACTAAGAGGGCCGTTACATAGGTCTTGCCGATATCCGTACCGGTCCCGGTAATAAATAATCCTTTACTCATGGTGAATTAACTCCTTTCTAACGAGGAAGGCTTCGCTGTATTTGACGGGTCAGAAAGGCCGCGACAATACATAAAAAGATGTCGCCGGGAATGGGTAATAAGAAACAGTAAACGAATAAGGTCCACAAGCTGATGGGGGTTCCCAGGTAGAGGTTGTTTATCATGGTTAAGTAAGCCATGCCGGCGGTGTAAATGACGACCAGGCCGGCAAAGTTAGCTATGAGGAGATCCTTCAAGGACGGGTGGGAGCTTTGGTGAGCCAAATATCCCGTCAATCCGGCTCCGCCAATGAAGCCCAGGAGATAGCCGAAGGTCGGTTGAAAGATGTAAGACGGACCGCCGCCTGACGTAAAGACCGGCAGACCGACTAAGCCTAAGAGAACATAGACGCCGACGGAAGCGGCACCGCGGCGGCCTCCTAAGATGGCCCCGGCCAGGGTAGTGAACAATAATTGCAGGGTAAAGGGACAGAAGGGCACGGGAATTCGGATAAAGGCCCCAATGGCAATCAAGGCTGTAAATAAGGCGAATAGAACCAAGTCCCGCGTAGTACAGCGGCGTGCAGACAAGGCTGATGAAGACATGAAACCACTCCTTTTTGTATAATTGTAAACCTAAATAACTTGTGATTTGGTTCACGATATTTATGATTATACGAGGTCATAACTTTATTGTCAATCATTATTTCAAATACAAAGTTAACAATGAATATATAAAAAAGCACAGCCGTGACGATCACGGCTGTGCTGAGGGGAGCATTTTTACATCTGGCCTGTAAAAATACCGCCTTTATAGAATGCCTAATCCTTGGAGGAGAATCTTTAACCCAATAAGGATGAGAACGATGCCGCCGACAAGTTCGGCTTTGCTCTTATAGTGGTTCCCAAATAATCCGCCGGCCCTTATGCCAATGGCAGAGAGCAGAAAGGTCGTGACCCCGATGATTGTAACCGAGGGAATCACCCGTATATTCATGAAGGCGAAGGTGACGCCGACGGCTAAGGCATCGATACTCGTTGCAATGGCCAGCATCAGCATAGTATAGGGTTGGAGGGACGGGTTGCAGCTGCCACTCGCTTCACGAGACTCTTTAATCATATTAAGACCGATTGCGCTCAGGAGAATGAAGGTAACCCAATGGTCGTAGGCGTCGATTAATTCAATAAAAAAGCTGCCCAAAATATAGCCGATGGAGGGCATCAATGCCTGAAATCCACCAAACCATAAACCGACAATAATCATATGATGCCATTTGACGTTGCGAAGGGATAAGCCCTTACAGATGGATACAGCAAAAGCATCCATCGACAAGCCGATGGCTATTAAGATCAAATCCAGTATATTCATTAATTGCTCCTCTTTCGTTCCTGACTACAAGATAGACTGCAATTTATTTATTATAAAAGATGAGCCCCTTTATGTCAATGAAAAGCTGACCAATTAAGTATAATTTTAATGGAGGGATGTTGTAAACATCCTTGCCGTTGTTTACGAAGTTTGAACGCCGGGAATGGAGGTGTTTCGTAAACAAGAATAAACAGGCGTGGGAACTATTGTTTTCCTCTAGGAAGAAGCGTATAATAAGGGGCTGCAAGAAGTCAACAAAGGGAGCGATTTAGCATGAAAAAAATAGCAAAAAACATGGTTCTGTGTGCGCTGATGACGATGAGTTTATCAGCCGTTTGTGCTGCCGAAGAGGCGGCTGTTCCAACGGCCGAACCGCAGGTGACCGTCGCTTCGACAACCCAGGCTCAGCCGAATCAGACTGTCGCCGATTGGCTGGCACCGGCTGCCGGAGACTGGTATAATACCAAGGGCGATTTAGTACTGACTGTCGAAGGCGCCGCCATCAACGGATCTGCCGTTACTGATATCGAAGACTACACCGACGGCTATCCTCGTAAAGGGAAGTTTACCATTCGTGAACAGGCCGGGGATCGGGTCATGAGCCTGGACTTGATGGGTCATAAGTCTCACCAATACCTCATCATGGACAACACGACGCCCCTGCGGCGATCTATCCATGGCGATCACTATGAATCCATTGGCGGCGTTTACTTGGGGATGACCCAATCCGACTTGGAAGGTGCTTACGGACAGGCTGACAGCACTGTCCCTGATCAGGATACGTCACGCCTTATCTTCGGCAGTCACCATATGGACGTTTACCTTCGAGCCGGCATCGTCATTGGCGTACGGATTTACGACGGCAGTGATTTGAAATTCGAGCAGTCGGGACTGGGGGCTGCAGATACGGCGGCGGCCTATGCCAAGGCGTATGGCTGGGAATCGACGCCGACGGTTCCGACCGATGGGGCTTCCATTTCGCGGGCTTACAAACTTCCTCAAGGTGAATATCTGCGGTTTGGCCAAAATTTTGTACAGCTTTCCATTTAAGAACGTTTACCTTTAGCGCGGTGGAATGCGGTCACCCCTTGCAGAATCTCCTCATTTAGGACAAATTTGCTTGTGAGAGTTGCATTATTTAATGAGATGGTGTAAACTAAAAGAAAGGAATTTAGATGCGTTTTCATTGTGCTGATTGGCATGGTTGAGCCCTTTATTTCTTAAAATCATGAGCTTGGTAAATCGAAAATGACTGTAGTAAATGCGAGGAGAGAAGATACGTGATTACAACAAAGGATTTAATGGACCGCTACAATATCAAGACCCGTCAGGGCATCATCCAGTTCGTCAAGAAACATTTAGACGAAATTAACCACGATGGGGAAGAACATGCTACGATACAGAAGGGCGAATGGTCTTTTGATACCGAAGCCGTTCGCGTTTTAGACCAATTGCGCGGACTTCACGACCAGGCGACGATTACGGAATTGGAAAGCGAAAAAGTGTCCAATGCCCAACAGGAGTCGCACAACCTGCGTATTCTACTGTTGAAAACCCAGCAGGATCTCAATACGGCCCAGCAGCAGGTCATCAGCCTGCAGCAAAATCTCATTGCCAAGCAGCATGAATTGTCGGAAGTGAAAGTCAAGGCCTTAGAGGGGCAGCAAAATAAAGATCAGGCAGAAGCGCTTCAGGGAGAAGTAGACCGACTGAAAAAAGAAGGTCAGGCCATTGAAGAAGAGCAAAAACAGCTTCAGGAAAAACTGTCTTCCGTTGAGGCAGAACGCGACAGACTGCGTCAGGAGCTGACGGAAACCAATAACCGACCGTGGTGGAAGAAGCTTTTTGCGTAGTATCGATGTATGTCGAATTGATCAGGAGCCGTTTGACAGGCAGGATATCTGCACTGTCAGATGGCTCCTATTTTATTCCTTACTGCGGCGGCCGGCGATTCAGACTGTTTATGGACGGGCGATTCCGATTGTGCTATACTCTGTTTTATCGATTTCCAAAGGACAGATGTCCTTTTAAAGAATCTGTTTTTGAGGCTAAGGGAAATAAAAGAAGTGAAAGGAATGATGGTTAAGATGAGTCAGGAAGTAAGGATTCGTACTGCCCGGAAAGAAGATGCAGCGGACCTGGAACGGATTTACGCCTATTATGTAAACCAGACGGCCATTACCTTTGAATATCGGGCTCCGGATGCCCAGGAAATGGAACGTCGGCGAAAAACGATCCTTGCCCGGTATCCGTACTTAGTGGCAGAAAAAGACGGCAAGGTAGTCGGTTATGCCTATGCCCATGAATTTTATGGTCGGGAAGCCTACGCCTGGTCTGTCGAATCGACGATTTACATCGATAAAGATGCTCGTCGGTTGGGAATCGGACGTATTCTTTACGAAGCTTTGGAACAGACCCTGAAAGCCATGGGCATTTTGAATATCAATACCTGCATCGCCATTGCAAAGGATCCGGAAGACCCATATTTGACCAATGGCAGCTTTTCTTTTCACCAGGGCTTAGGCTATGATAAGATTGCCCACTTTCATCACAGCGGCTATAAATTCGGCCGGTGGTACGACGTCATTTGGATGGAAAAAATGATCGGGGACCACGGGGACAACCCGACACCGATTATCCCCTTTGATGCGGAGAAATGGTAAACGCTTTCTACTTGAGATGGCGTTGCTATAGTTTTGGCGCGAAAAAATTAGTACTGCTTTTAGCGCCGGGAATTTGATTTATTTATCGACAAGAAAAATACGACATCGCCTTTCCTAGCTATGGGGAGGTGATTTTTGTTTACCTGTTTCGTGACAGAAACCGTTACTACAGGATATTTTTGCGCCAAGGCTTCCTTACGACGAAATTTTTCGCCTATAGACGGTTATTGGCGAGAGTGGCTCATCGACTTGGCCTTTTTTGCTCGTGTAAATCTGTTTACATACATCGATTCCTTCGCGAGATACAATGCCTCGTCTTTTCCAGCGGCGATGTTGGGGGTTAACCTGATTTCTGATATAATATAAGATAAATAGAATTTACTTTTCAGTCTGTTTTTTATATCGCCTGTCCGCCGTTATTGGGACGTCAGGTATTTCTTTTGGTTCTTTCAATGAAAGCATTATGATCTTATGTTCTTTATGAGGATTATCAAAAGGAGGAAGCGACCATGTTTTTGGGACAATTCAGCAAGGAAGAACAGGCAATCTTTTTGAATTTGGCATATACGATGATGTATGCCGACCATGAAGTCAAAGACGACGAAAGAGAAAAATTTCAGTTGTATCAAACGGAAGTAGAAGCGGATATCACCAAGGCCGAAGTCGTCGACTTTGTGGCGGAACTTGCAAAATTTCAGAATCTCGATATAACGAAAAAGAAGATGCTCCTGTTTGAACTGCTGGGCATTGCCTTTGCCGACTCAGAATACGCCGAAGATGAACGAGTTTTGATGGAACAGGCCGCTGCCTTTTTATCGGTTTCACCTGTCGATATGGAGCGGATGATGACTTTGGTACAGGATCTGGCGCATATCTATCAGGAAGTAAATGAGGTCATTATGCGCTAGCTGTAACGGACAGAGGTAGACGTATGCAGAAGAAAAAGAAGTCCAAAGAAGACAAATCAACTAAAAAATTGAAGATAGATACGGCCATTTCAGGGATTACCAATGCGGGAATGGCTGAGGATATCCTCCTCCATGGCGCTGCCGGCAAGGAACATATGGTAGCTTATGAGGGCATTGATCATGAAACAGGAATAACCCTTAAACGAAGTTTAAAGGATATTTCTAAGAGTAAGGTCAATCCGCAGTATAAGGAACAGAATCTCAAGCAGCAGGCCGGATTTTCCGCAGAGGTAAAGGAGACGGCTCGGGAAAATGCCAATCGAATCCTCAAGAAAGATGGGACACGAAAGGTGCGGACCGACGATGCCGGTCGTGTAAATGATCCTTTGTATGACCATGTAGAGGTGGATGCAAAGGGAAATATAATACCCGGGTCGGGTTCGCAGATGAAGATTGTCGGAAAGAATCCGGAAGAATGCTTGGATAAACTGATGTCCAAGAAATTTAAAAAATATCGTGATGCTAATAAACGCATTGATATCCAGTCCGACTTCTACGATGGAGTCTGTCAGAAAATCGATACTCGCATTGACAATCTGAAGAAACAAGCAGAAGGTGCAAGACGTCAAGGGAAAACAGATATTGCCCAAAAGAAACAGGATCAAATTGCTGAATTGAAGAGACTCCGGAAAAATTTGAGAAAATCACATGTCTCTCAGGCAGAAGCGATGGAGGCGAGATGTAATCCGCTCCTGTCTACGGCCAAGGATATTCATCTCCTGAGCCATAAGGCCGGCCTTCAGGGGGCTGAGGCGGGTGCCCGTATCGGCGGTATCATCAGCGGACTTCAGAATGCTGTCTGTGTCTTGCGCGGGCAAAAGCGACCATCGGAAGCCTTGAAAGATACGGCTTTGACGACCGGGAAGGCCGCTGTTGGCGGTTACGTGACTTCCTATGGAAGTACGGCGGCCATTGCCGTCATGCGCAATGCCAGTCAATCCTTTATCCGGACCTTGTCGAAAACGAATTTACCGACCCAGGTTGTTTCAACGGCGGTCACTTCGGCCGATACGATCTGGCAATGGATGAACGGCAAGATTACGGGAACGGAATGTCTCCAAGAGATGGGGAAAAATGGCTTTGCCATTTCATCCTCGGCTGCCTATGCGACGGCAGGTAAAATTTTATTTCTCGGTTCAAATGCTGGCCTACTCGTCGGCGGCATGATCGGCTATTCCTTAGCCAGTGCTTGCTATGGGGAGTTGATGGCGGCCTTGAAAGAAGCCAAACTTGCCAGGGAAGAACGAATCCGGATAGAGCGTGAATGTGAGGAAGCGATTGCAGCCATACGACAATACCGCCAAGAAATCAACGAAATTGCCGATAGACACCTTGCGGAATATAGACATACCTTTGATGCGGCCTTTGCCGATATGAAGATGTCCATGGGAATCGGAGATATCGATGGCTTTATGGCCGGAGCCAATACGATTACGCGTAAATTTGGCGGAGAAACGAAATTTGATTCATTTGAAGAATTTGACAGGTTGATGAACAATCCGGAACCCTTTAAATTTTGATGAAGGAGGAACTGACTATGCCTATCCCCGTTTTAATTGGTCTTGGACTTGGTGTGGCTGCCGGCGTTACCGGCGTTGTAAAGGCCGTTGGTGCCAAACAGAAGAATGATCAAGCGCAGGATGTAAACGAGAAAGCCCGGAAGATTTACGACGATGCCAAAGGGGCTGCCGATAGAGCTCGTCGGACGGCGAACGAATCCGTTACCATATTAGGCAAAGAACGCGCGGATACCTTAACGAATGAGTGTTCCGAATTTAGGGATACGTTCAATAAGATACATCATATAGAAGATTCTTTTTCCGTCGATTTTGGTGGGCAGCTGGAATGGAATGAAGAAGCGTATGTTGAAATGAAAAAATTGGAAACCATTGCATTTTCTATGGCATCCGGAGCCCTCAAAGGTTCGGCGGCGGGGGCATTAACGGCCTTTGGTGCCTATGGCGGCGTCATGTCTTTTGGTGCGGCGTCTACGGGGACGGCCATTGCCAGCTTAAGCGGAGCAGCTGCCACCAATGCGACCTTAGCTTTCTTAGGCGGTGGGACACTGGCTGCCGGCGGTCTCGGAATTGCCGGTGGAACCATGGTCTTAGGCGGCCTTGTGGCAGGTCCGGCCTTGGCCGTTTTAGGCTTTACGTTAAGTTCCAAGGCGTCGGCTAACTTAGATAATGCTCGCAGCAATTTGGCCAAGGCTCGTGAAATTGCTGAAGAGTTGGCGGTTTTAAGAGATGGCTGTTATAAGATCCGCGATGTGGCTCAGATGTATACGGACATGATCCATAAGTTAAGGCCTCTCTTATCGTCTTTGACGGAGGAGATGGACTGGGGAATCCGAGAATACGGAACCGATTATCGGAGCTATCCGGCGGATGTCAAACAAACCGTTGCCGCCGGTATGGCGACTTTCCAAGCGATTGTACCGATTGTCCGGACGGCCATAATTACTAAAGACGGAGCCGTCGATGAGAGGGCTTTGCGGATTATCGACGGAGCGAAGGCCAAATTACCGGAATTAAGGTCATGGCAGCCAGCATGAATTTTCCCTGCATCCGGTGCGGCGAATGCTGCCGCCATGCCGGAGAAGTTCCCCAATTAGCTCCGAGAACAGATGCCGACGGCGCCTGCCTGTATCTCGATAAAAGAACGAATCGCTGCACCCTTTATGCGACGAGGCCGAAGGTGTGTAACGTTTCGTATATGTATCAACACTACTTTAAAGATCAAATGACGGAAAGCGAATTCATCCAAAAGAATCTGCAAGTTTGCTGTCTGTTAAACAAGGTTGCCGGAAAAATCGACAATGTTGAAAAAATAGAAAAAATCTTGGAGGCATATGATCCATAACCGATTTCTCGGTGGATGGTGCGGCAGAACGGTTCTCGAATTCTATCATGACCTTGTAAGGCTGGATTTTATTATCATAACGAAGAAACTCGTAAGCTTCTCAAATATCAAAATAGAGCAGACAGCCTCGTCTGCTCTATTTTTTATGCGACGGATCTGATTCTATATTGATAGGAAGCTAAAATCTATGTATACTAGGGTTCAAAGGAAGTATCGAAATGAAATACCTGGGGTACTTTGTTTTTTTGTTAAAGGGGTTCATGCGATGGAACGTCGCAGCTTATAAATGAATCAAGTATGTATCTTAATTATTCATGGGAGGGGTATGTTATGATTTTTTCATCTCTTTATGCCAACAACCGAAGTATCGTCTTTCCGAGTGCCATTGAAGACGCACTGGAGTATTTAAAAAGCCATGATTTTACAACCATGGAACCGGGTGTTTATGAAATTAAAGGAAAAGATATCTATGCACAAGTCTTTGATACAGAAACGAAGCCCGCTGAAAAACAGCGTCCGGAAGTGCATGAAAAATACATCGACGTTCAATTCTTGGCTTCCGGGAAAGAAAAACTCGGTTTTACACCGGATACCGGAAACTATGAAGTGGCAGAACGAGATGATGAACGCGATTTAATTTTCTATAAAGAAGTCGAAAATGAAGGTTTCGTCGAAGCTAGACCTGGCTGTTTCAGTATCTTCTTCCCAGAAGATGTCCACCGCCCTGCCTGTGCATCGGGAGAATCGATGACCGTTCGAAAAGTAGTCGTAAAAGTCAGCGTGGACTTACTGTAAGAGAATAGGAACGTCTCGTAATTTGCCGAATACACGATTTGCAACATGGTGTGACAATCCCTATAGGCCGTCATAGCGCCCAAAGAGTTGATCGTTATTTCCGAGTAACCTGAAAAGATTGCTCGGAATTTTTTTTTGATTCGTCGGCGTCGGAGGTAGGGCCGTGAAACCATCATCTGATTGCTATGCGTGGACATGCCAAGGGTAAGGTGAAAGATACGCTCGTTATGAATACGTACATTTTTTGTATAGGGAATATGGCTCCGCCGTTTTGATGCGTCCCTGGAGGTGGAGCCTCATCGAACCTATCGAAATGATATTTTTGGTATTTGATATGAAAGAATCGAAAATGCTGATAAATGATAATATAAATGATATAATGAAGGAGAATATCGAATAAGCCCCCATGTTGTCGTCGATGGATTTTATCCCTGCACCCTTTTGGGGGGATGCAGGAACGGGTGCTATGGTAGGAACCCAGCTAGGTATGTTACATCGTAGAAAGGAGAACACCATGGATGACATCAAAGCTATTGAACGGTATTTAATTGGCAGGTATGTGCAGGAGAAGGAGGTAAATCTTGCCGAGGTCCCCAGTCGGCGTGATGCACTTTTGTACCTTGCCCTGCGGGAAGAATTGGCTGTTATGAACCGGCCGCTGTACCAAACTGTAATCCTAGCCGGAGCTGATGGTCCGGCCTTTCCGGAAATTCCGACCAGAACACAGGATGAGGCGCAAGAACTGATTTTAGACTGCCTCTCCGGCATGCGAGCTGTCTATATGGGCGGCCTGTTTCCAGACGTGTCTCCGGAGAGCATGAACCGGATTCAAAACGTTGTTATAACCTATAAGAATGTCCCCGACGCAGAACTGCGGGAGATGGTCAAAAATCAGATCTCGTGGCAACAGGCCAGAAAATCAGGGCAGCCATACGACCTCGAGGATATTCGAAAGGATGCCCGAAAGATTCGTCCTTACGACAATGCCTGGAATCTGTATTACGACGAAACATACCCCGGAATGGAAGACTGCGATGAGTGATGTTATAGGAACTTTTTGACGAGAGAGTTTCACTTAAAGCGATGAATGTTTTGATGTACAAAAAAAGCCCGTTCCGGGCTTTTTTTGTGATGACAACGGGAGTCACTAAGACGACCTACTGCCCTGCGGAGGACATGAAAAGGATAATACCCCGTCGTGCAACAATTATTTTTAGGGGAGATGGAGTATGATTATTTAGCATAAAAAAATAACCTTGCTATTGAGAATAGCAAGGTTATAATTAAGTGTTGGAGCCACTAATAGGATTCGAACCTACGACCCTCTCATTACGAATGAGATGCTCTGCCAGCTGAGCTATAGTGGCAAGTACTCTTATATTATAGTCATGTGCCTACCTGTTGTCAACACTTTTTTTCTTACAGCGTGATATTTTTTTCTGAAGGGGTGCGAAGTTGATTTCCTTGGGATGAGGCATTGCGTTAAAAACTATGCTTTTTTTGCCATTATCCTCGGCTGTTAGATGTATAAAACGACATATGGCTATTTCGTGAAATATGACACATTGTCTAATTTATAGGAAATATAGTATAATAAAGCAAAAAAATATGTGTAGAACAACTGACCTTTAATCATGATTTTCTTTTGAGAAGTAGGGCCTTTTATTTTGTTTGATTGATTGAACGATGAAATTGTTTATAGGAGCTGTTTATTATGGTGGAAGAAACGCAAAAGTATTTAAAACCAATCAATACTAAGTCTGTCGTACAGCAAGTTGTTGACCGATTGACTCAGGCTTTAATTAATAAGGAATTGCTGCCTGGAGATAAAATTCCGACAGAGAAGGAACTGGCATCCACGTTTGGCGCTGCTAGAAATTCTGTGCGGGAAGCCATTAAGATTCTTATTTCATTTGGTGTTTTAGAAATCAGAAGGCCGGAAGGTACTTTTGTGACTAATGGATTTACCGATGGGATGATCGATCCCTTGTTATATGGAATTATTTTGGATGATGCAGACTCTATGGATTCTTTGATGGAATTGCGTGAGTGGAATGATTTTGGCATGCTGCGGTTGGCGATTGAGAAAGCGACACCTGCAGATATTAAATTACTGGAAGATCGTTTGGAAAATTTAAGAAAGCAATTATCTAAAAACGATTTTGAGGGAGTTATATCAGCAGATGATGCATTTCATGAAACTTTGGCACTTATTACACACAACTCGCTGTTCGGAAAAATCTGCCATGTAACAAGGCTTTTGACTACTTCACTGCGGTACAAGACGCTTACACATATGTTGCGGTCTAAGCAAGGAGCAGAAGAAGTATATAGGACACATGTTGAAATGCTGAATGCTATTAAAAATAAAGATATTCACAATGCGGAGGGTATTGTCCGGAAAAGCTATTTTTATGATGAAGGCGCCTTAGATGGCTAGTTTTTATCGCATATCGGCAGTGTCATGGAGACTTTTTGATGTTTTCTAAAATTGAATAATTGTATTGACAAATTGTAATCTCGATGGTATTATTACAGCATAACAAAGGTCCTACGTTGATCATTGGACGAAAGTATCAGGAATTTAATAAGAGGTGATTTAGTATGAAAAACACAAGTATCAAAGAATTGGAAAATATTGCTTCTGATTTGAGGAAAAAAGCAATTACCATGATTTATGAAGCACAATCGGGACATCCGGGAGGCGCCTTATCTGTAGCGGATTATGTAGCTGCTTGCTATTTTCGCGAAATGAATATCGATCCGAAAAATCCGCAGTGGCCGGATCGAGATCGTTTTGTCTTGTCTAAGGGCCATGTTTGCCCCATCCAATATGCGGCTCTCGGTACATTAGGATATTTTCCGGAGAGTGATTTGCATACCTTACGTAAAGAAGGTTCTAAATTACAAGGTCATCCTGATATGAAAAAATGCCCCGGCATCGATATTTCTACAGGATCTCTTGGGCAAGGACTGGCTTGTGCAGTCGGAATGGCCATTGCCGGCAAGAATGATAATAAAGACTATCGGGTTTTTGTTGCAGTCGGCGATGGGGAATGCCAAGAAGGGGAAATTTGGGAAGCCTGCCAAACTGCCAATAAGTATGAATTAGATAATTTGATTGTATTTATTGATAATAATAACCTTCAAATCGATGGAACAACGGATGAAGTCATGCCTAATATCGACCTTGGAAAAAAATTTGAATCTTTTGGGTTTGATGTATATGAAATTGATGGTAATAACATGGAACAAATTGTTCATACGTTGGATATCATACGCATGAGAAAAAATAAAAAACCACATTGTATTTTTGCCCATACGGTTAAAGGGAAGGGTGTCTCGTATATGGAAAATAGCTGTAAGTGGCATGGTGTGGCACCGAATGATACCGAATATAGACAGGCGATGGATGAATTAGAAGGAGGTATGAAATCATGATGGAAATGACAAGAAAAGCAACGAGAGAAGGATTTGGCGAAGAAATTCTGGCCCTGGGTAAACAGAACCAAGATATCTATGTTGTAGACGCAGATATTGCGAAGTCTTGCAAATCTACAGCTTTCGGTACGGCGTATCCTAAACAGCACATTAATGTCGGGATTGCGGAGCAGAATGCAGCTGGTGTTGCAGCGGGACTGGCGACGACCGGTAAGACTCCTTTTGTTGTGACGTATGCAGTCTTTGGATCTTTAAGAATGTGTGAAATGATACGGCAGGAGATTTGCTATCCAAACTTAAATGTTAAAATTGCCTGCTCGCATGGTGGGGTAACACCGGCTAATGATGGTGCAAGTCATCAGGCTATTGAGGATATGGGGGTATTGCGGACAATCCCGAATATGACGGTTATAATGCCGGCAGACTATGTTTCCGCAAAGAAACTGACTGCGGCTGCCGCAGATATGTATGGTCCTTGCTATATTCGATTTACCCGTGATGCGATACCGGTTATTTATGATGAGAGCGCAGAGTTTAAAATTGGCAAAGCTCATTTAGTTAAAGATGGCAGCGATGTTGCGATTATTGCCAATGGCGATACGGTACATCTTGCGATCCAAGCAGCTGAAGCATTGGCTGGAGAAGGGATTAGCGTGAAAGTTCTGGATATGCATACAATAAAGCCCCTTGATGTAGAGGCTGTAAGCGACTGCATAGAAAATATCGGAAAAATTATCACCGTAGAAGACCATAATATTCTTAACGGATTAGGAAGTGCCGTTTGTGAAGTGGCGGCAGAAATGGGGAAAGGACAGGTTAAACGAATCGGTATCCGTGATAAATTTGGAGAATCTGCACCGTATGAACGGCTGTTAGCTAAAAACGGCATTACCGTTGAAAATCTTGTGGCAACGGCTAAAAGCTTTGATCTTTGATGCTTTTTAAAGGAGTTATTATGGATACTAGCGCGATTGAAAGACGTACCGTAAAGAAAGTAACAAGACGACTCATTCCCTTTTTGTTTCTATGTTTTGCTATTTCAATTCTTGATCGGGTAAATATCGGGTTTGCTGCCTTACAGATGAATGCTGATTTGGGCTTTTCCAGCGCTGTTTTTGGATTTGGAGCAGGAATCTTTTTCTTGGGATATTTTTTATTAGAAGTTCCGGGCGGAGCCTTAATGACCAAGGTAGGCGCTCGGGCTTGGATTTCTCGAATTATGGTTTCCTGGGGGCTCGTATCTTGTTTGACCGCTTTTGTTACGACCGATATCCAGTTTTATGTTGTCCGTTTTGCTTTAGGGGTTTGTGAAGCCAGCTTTTTCCCGTGTATGGCTTGGTATTTAAGTAATTGGTTCCAGACTAAACATCATGCGAAAGCCATTGCAGGTTTTATGATTGCCATTCCTTGTGCGAGTGCTTTCGGCTCACCTATTTCAACCTATTTACTGCAAGTAAACCTGTGGGGACTGCATGGCTGGCAATCGCTGTTTATTCTAGAGGCAATTCCTTCGTTGATTTTAGGGATCATTGTCTACTTTTTCTTGGATGATAAAATCGAAGATGCGAGTTGGTTAGAGTCCGATGAAAAAGAATGGCTTATTGGTGTTGTTTCTGAAGAACAAAAGTTAAAAGCGTCGAAAAAGTCAATGACCTTTTTAGCCGCTTTAAAAGAACGAGATGTCTTAGTCTTGTCAGTCGGTTATTTTAGCTGGATGTGCGGCTATTATGGAATTGTAATGTTCTTGCCAACTCTGGTAACCGAGATGTCAAAGTCTCTTAGCATGACTGTCATTGGCTGGGTAATTGGTGTGATGTACTTATTTGCAGCCATAATTATGTATTTAAATGGGTTGCATTCGGATAAAACTAATGAACGGCGCTATCATGTGGCGGTTTGCTTGGTGGTATCAGCGATAGGGATGGTTGGAAGTCTGTACGCAGCACAGGTAAATGTTGTCTTGGGATTATTAGTATATGCTGTTGCCTTGGCTGGAGCATATGGGGCATATTCGCCGTTTTGGGCCATTCCGCCGGCATACTTATCTGGACCGGCTGCAGCGGCTGGAATTGCCTTTATTAACAGTGTGGGGAACTTGGGTGGATTTATGGGCCCTTATGTAATGGGCTATATTAGTACCGTTACCGGGGTGTTTAACGCTGGTATGTTGTTCTTGGCTGCATGTATGGTTGTCAGTGCTGTTGTTATTACTGTTTTTGTTAAACAAACCGGAAAAGCGTTGCGTGAGGTTGAAAATGGTCACAATCAGGACGTGAAGCAAGCTGAACCCGTTTTGCACAACAATGAACAAGGAATATCAACTACGTACCATTAAGGTGTTGTAATAAAATGTTGTATGAGATGCTTTTGCATAAAAGAGTCATGTATTGAGGAGGGTATTATTATGTTAGATTTTACAGATCAAGTGATTGTTGTTACTGGAGCCGGATCTCCCAAAGGAATCGGAAGAGTTATTGCAAAAACATTTGCAAAGCAAGGCGGCACCGTGATTATTGCTGATATTAACCAGAGTGGGGTTGACGAAACCGTTCAAATTATTCAGGATGAAGGCGGAAAAGCTGAAGGAATTTTACTCGACGTGACGAGTAAGGAATCGGTTGAAAACATGGTTGCTCGAGTTATGCAAAGATACGGGCGGATAGATGTCCTCATTAATAATGCCGGTATCTCTCAGAAGGTTACTGTAGCTGAAATGACGTTAGATGATATGAAGCGGATTTTTAATGTCAATATGTTTGGCCTTTTCCTGTGCACTCAAGCTTGCATGAAACCTATGATTTCGGCCGGTTATGGTCGCATTGTAAATCTTTCTTCTGTTTCGGCTAAGCGGGGCGGTGGAATTTTTGGGGGCGCCCACTATTCGGCATCTAAAGCAGGGGTATTAGCTTTTTCTAAAAACTTGTCTCGTGAGATTTGCAAATATGGGATTACTATCAATTGTGTTTGCCCCGGCCTCATTAATACTGAAATCTGGAAATCTTTGCCCCAGGAACAGGCGCAGAAAATCATTGATGGCATTCCTGTAGGGCGCCCGGGAGAAACTCAAGAAGTGGCTGATACCATCGTATTCTTGGCATCTAAGGAAGCCTCCTATATTACTGGTGAAGAAATCGATATCAATGGCGGCCAGCATATGGATTAGTTAATATACAGCGTTTATTGTCTAAGGTCGACTTTCGATATAGTTTTTAGAGGCAGTGAATTTTTTATCTAAAAGAATCTTGCTATTCAGCAGAACAGGATTCTAATTTGGGATTGAGAATACTAACATGCTCTAAATCTAAGACCCTCTCATTACGAATGAGAGGGTCTTCTTGCGGAATGATTGGGGCAACTACTTCATATTATAGGTATGAGCTACGCAGTTGGTGCCTTTTTTCTCATAGCGTGATATTGGGGCTGATGTGAACGGTATGATTCCTTCAGAAATTGGCGTGACGTTTATATTTATGTATTATACAGTTACTTATAAAGATACGGTGCATCTTTTATGCTTTGCCGATAGCTCTCGATAGAAGGAGGCGTTGTTTTAAAGGGTGTTATGGAAAACGACGTTTTCTTTTTACTGGCACCGTATATGGTTGTATTAGGAACGAATCAAGTGAAACGTTTAAATTTTACAAAATGTATTGACAAGCTCCTTTGAGTTTGGTAAGATAAATAAGTCGCCGCTACGGCGACACGATGACCTTTGAAAACTGAACAATGATTGAATGAACGCCAGTAAATGAATCTTTAGATTTGTTTATGCCGAGTTTTACTCGGGAGTGCAGGTCATTTTCGTAAGAAAATAACCGAATCAATTCAAACGTCCGGCTTTGCCGGACACCAAAAACAATAAGTTGAGCTAGTAAGCTCTTCCATACTAT
>NZ_JAXIXE010000016.1:0-49539 GCF_036305205.1 Megasphaera massiliensis | reverse complement strand
CCCCGTAAGGGGACTGAAACTCTACACATTTCCGGACTACGTCGTCGCCGATATCAGCCGTCAGCGTACCAAAATCCCCGTAAGGGGACTGAAACATGACACATAACGTATCGTTCGCGATAAATATATCTGTCGTCAGCGTACCAAAATCCCCGTAAGGGGACTGAAACAACAAACCTTTCTTTTCCTTCAACCAATATACGAAGGAGTCAGCGTACCAAAATCCCCGTAAGGGGACTGAAACGACGGCTCGCTGGACGGAGAATTCTTCTTCCGTGCAAGTCAGCGTACCAAAATCCCCGTAAGGGGACTGAAACTTCGTAAGCCGTGCTATCCTGCGTTTCTGCGTAAGCGTCAGCGTACCAAAATCCCCGTAAGGGGACTGAAACAAACATTTTGCTATGTTGTCGGCGCAGAAGAATCAGGAGTCAGCGTACCAAAATCCCCGTAAGGGGACTGAAACCCTCTTGGATAAGATATAAACGAGTAATCGTTGTATCAGTCAGCGTACCAAAATCCCCGTAAGGGGACTGAAACATTCCAACATCGCTTCATCCAAATCCAGAAGCGCGTGTCAGCGTACCAAAATCCCCGTAAGGGGACTGAAACCAAGACGTAAAAATGTGAGTGGTTATTCGGGGTGTTCGGTCAGCGTACCAAAATCCCCGTAAGGGGACTGAAACAAAAGTTTTGAGAATATCACAAATAAATTTTGGATAAAGTCAGCGTACCAAAATCCCCGTAAGGGGACTGAAACACGGGATTCCGAAACGCGAGAACATCATTTGGTTCCAGGTCAGCGTACCAAAATCCCCGTAAGGGGACTGAAACTTTCGCCTCTTGTGAGGCAACTTGTTCCGCTAACTTGGTCAGCGTACCAAAATCCCCGTAAGGGGACTGAAATCATCCGACGCCTATCCCACCTGTTAGACTACTCACTCGTCGTATTACCAAAATCCCCGTAAGGGGACTGAAACGGGGATGCATCATCAATCCCGATAAGATTGCCGTCCTGTCGTATTACCAAAATCCCCGGAGTTACATGGACTCCTTTTTTGAAAAAAGAGTTTGTACCATGGGGGGACTGAAACTGAGCGGACTACGACAGAACTGTCGACCAGCACGCCAAGTCTTATTACCAAAAATCCCCGTAAGGGGACTGTTTTAAGGCGTGAAAAAGCCATGGATTTATGCTTTTTTCATAGATCCATGGCTTTTCTATTGGCTGTATTCTATTCTCATGATGTTTTTTCAAAAATGGCGGACTCTGTTTTATTGTATAAACAAATCTCTCCCACAACAGTGGCAAACTGTTGCTTCTGGGCGGCTATATTCCCCACAATATGGGCATTTATGGAAGCCATTTCTAGCTTTTCCTCTATCGTTAGGTTTTATTTTTAAGCTATGAATCATTGCTATTATCCACAAGGTATCACTATAGATAAACCATTTAGCAAAACTTCTACCCTTACGATAGGCAATATTTGATGGAATTAACGCGAGTAGTGCAGTTAAAAAATAAATTGCACTAGCTTCGCTGTCGGAACCGGACAACAAAAATGATGGCAATATGGCTCCAAAGAAAATACCCATGAGATTGTTCATAAGATAATGTGTCTGTGTTGAAATGGTCAATGTTATCGCCTCTTGTTATATATATCATCATATATAGTATACGATAAAATCATAAAAATATCTATTTCAAAATGAAGTACCAATGGAATAAATTTGCTGCCGCCTGGGATTATAGCACCTATATTCAAGCGTTAAGACTCAGTTTGGCCTCTTATGGATTTACTCAAGAAGTTAAGAACTAAAATTCCCAGATTTAGTTAGACTCTTTTTTAGAAAAAGGAGGTAATCCATAGGGGGGGGACTGAGACTCTTATGAAGCTTTCGCCAAACAAGCTTAGCTAGCCATGTCATATTACCGATTTCTCCGCAAGGAGGAAAAGGACGTATTCTTAATCAATCTATTTTGATTCACTAGGATGTTGTGTTACTGGAATTCCCGAGATGGGCTGTGATGGCTTTTCTTGGGGATTTGTTCTGTTTGGCTCCTTTGTTGTGGTGCAGTGGTTTGACAAGGTGCAGCGAAAAAAGTATACTTGAGATAAGTCAAGGTAATACTGATTTTGACTGACCTTTGGAAAACCTATTTCAGGGTCAAAAACCCCATAGGTTTGAAAATTTCCAAAATGGCTACAAATGGCATAACGAAGCGGATAAACAACACTGCCTGATTTTTATTTTTTACCCGGGTCCCCCGAAAAGGCGAAAAAAGGCCGAGGTTTGAAAAAATCGCCTGTGAGCCCAGTCAGGGAGCGGGTACTGGAAGACAGAGTCAGCGTACCAAAATCCCCGTAAGGGGACTGAAACACATATAGCTCCACCAATATTATTTAATGCATAAGGTCAGCGTACCAAAATCCCCGTAAGGGGACTGAAACATCGTCACGTATCAAAATCGAGATGGTGACAAGATCGAAGTCAGCGTACCAAAATCCCCGTAAGGGGACTGAAACATTGATAGTGGCGCTCTCCATGTCAACCAACAGCTCGTCAGCGTACCAAAATCCCCGTAAGGGGACTGAAACGTGGTTCTTTTTAAATTATAAAATTCGCACATTTCAGCGTCAGCGTACCAAAATCCCCGTAAGGGGACTGAAACGTTTGGGCGTTATGCCCGTTCGGATGCCAGTCGTAGCGAGTCAGCGTACCAAAATCCCCGAAGTTAAATAGACTCCTTTTAGAAAAAGGAGTTTGTATTATAGGGGACTGAAACTTATAGTTTGGGCGTTACAGTATGACGTTTGGTCACAGAGTCGTATTACCAAAATCCCCGGAGTTACATGGACTCTTTTTTGAAAAAGGAGTTTGTACCATAGGGGACTGAATCTGACGCTCTGATGTTTCTACTTTTGTCGTAGGGTATTGGCTGCATGCCTTGCCTGTTGGGGAGGGATATTCTTACACCGGCCCCATACCTACTTGGACTCCTTTTAGAAAGGGAGTCATACAATAGGGGACTGAGACGGGTTTGTCCGTAAGCCAACTAATATGCCTTCCAGCGTCGTATTACCGTTTTCCTCGCAAGGGGTCTGAATGCACGACGAAAGACCTATCGTCTTTTTTGGATGATAGGTCTTTGCTTTTTGATATGAGGGGTACTCTATCCCCGCATAAAATATACTTTTCTGAAAAAATTTGATATAATAAAGACAGCAATTTTGCGAGCTCCGGACCTGTGCTGCAACACGGGGCGGAGCTTTTTAATTTGCTTAGATGAGCGGATTGTTGCTGCAAGTAGAAAGAAATAAAAAAGACGGTTGTTGCATATGATACAGCAACCGCTATCGATAATTGTTAATGAAAATGGACGAATCAGAAGACTGAAATTTAATGAGTATGGAGGAATATATATGCCCTCGTTGGAATGGATTGGAAAAGATAAAGTTGTAAATCATCATCTGGAAGTGCCGTATCATGTGTTGGAGAGACAGTACAGCTATGATGAGGATGGACAGCAAACAGAAGATAATGGCAGTGAAAATATGATTATCCACGGCGATAATTTATTGGCTTTGAAGTCGCTGCTGCCTAAATATGAGGGGCGCATTTCCTGCATATACATTGATCCTCCGTACAACACGGGGAATGAAGGCTGGGTTTATAACGACAATGTCAGGGATCCTCGCATCGAAAAGTGGCTCGGTGAAGTTGTAGGCAAAGAAGGCGACGACCTGTCGCGCCATGATAAATGGCTCTGCATGATGTATCCGCGGCTGAAGCTGCTGCAGCGATTGTTGGCTGATGATGGAACTATATTTGTTAGTATTGATGATATAGAAGCTATGCATTTAAAATTGCTGATGGATGAAATTTTTGGTAAAAATAAGTTTATGGCTATTTTAGTTTGGAAAAGTAGGCAAAACAAAGACAATCGTAATGTCACTAATATTTCTATCGATCATGAATATGTTTTATGCTATGGCACTAAATTAAAAGGGTGTAAAAGAGACAGCAATAGATATTCTAATCCGGATAATGATCCTAGAGGTCCTTGGACAAGTGCGAATATGGTGGGACTAGCGACAGAAAACGAACGTCCTAATTTACATTATGATTTGATTAATCCTGAAACAGGAATTAATTATGGAAAGCCGTTAAAAGGTTGGCGCTATGACCGAAATACAATGGCGAAATTAATTGAAGAAAATAAAATATTGTGGCCTTCATCTCCTGATGGAAGACCTAGAAAAAAGCAATTCTTTTCGGAGTTATCTGACAGTTATACGGGTTATTCATCTTTAATCGGAAAAGATTGTTATACCAGCAATGGTACGAAGGAACAATTAGAAATTTTTGGTTCTTCAATATTTGCTTTTCCGAAAAGCAAATTGCTTGTATCTGAATTGTTAAATCAAGCTACAGATAAAGACTCTATTATTCTTGACAGTTTTGCCGGTTCTGGTACGACGGCCCATGCTGTGCTGGATATGAATGCCAAAGATGGGGGGAATCGTCACTTTATATTGGTGGAAATGGAAGATTATGCTGATTCCATCACGGCAGAACGAGTCAAGCGTGCCATCCAAGGTTATCCGACGAATAAAAAGGACGTCCTTTATGATACGGCCATTACGACGAAAAATATAAAGGATGGAGGCGATCTCTTTGCGGAAGCGAAGGAGATTGCTGACGATGCCAAGAATTCTTATGATAAAGTTGAAGGGCCAAAAATGGTTGACGGCCATTTGAAGGTCATCGGTATCGAAAGAGCAAAAGAGCATCAGAAGGGGACCGGCGGAAATTTTAGTTTTTATGAATTAGGGGAACCGCTGTTTCATGGAGAGTTGCTCAATGAAGAAGTCACAATCGATACGATTCGGGAGTATATCTATTTCATGGAAACGCGGCAATCTTTGTCGGAAGAAAAGGCTGATGAGCCGTATTATCTCGGTTCTTATGTAGGGACTGCTTATTATTTCTGCTATGAAAAGGATGAGGCGACGACACTGAACCGTGAATTTTTGCATACCGTCAAGACGAAGGCCGATCATTATGTCATCTATGCTGACCGCTGTACACTGAGTGATGCTGAGCTGGCAAAATTCCAGATAACGTTTAAAAAGATTCCTCGTGATATTGCACGACTTTAGGAGGTGGCAGCATGGAACTGAAAACATATCAAAAACAGGTCATGGACCATCTCGCGGATTACTTGACCAGCTTGCAGGAAACAAATAGTTTAAAGGAAGCCTGGAAAAACTATTGGGAGAAACAAGATATTGCCGTTGGCGATGGCGGTGTCCCGTCTTACAATGATGCCATTGAGGGTGTCCCTCATGTTTGCATGAAAGTTCCGACGGGAGGCGGTAAGACTTTCATGGCTTGCGCGTCTTTGAAGTATCTTTTTGATAATCTGCCGCCGGACCGCCCGAAAGTCGTGGTTTGGCTCGTGCCTTCCAATGCTATTTTAGCTCAGACCGTACGTAATTTATCGACGCCCGGTCATCCGTACCGGCAGCGGTTGGAACGGGATTTCCAGAACCGTGTGGAAGTTTGTACAAAGGAAATGCTGCTTTCCGGGCAAAATTTTTCTCCGGATACGGTACGGGAAATGTTGACCGTCTGTGTTTTGAGTTATGATTCTCTGCGCATTAAAAGTAGGAAAAAGGATATCCGCAAGGTTTATCAGGAAAATGGCAATCTGAATCGATTTGCTGTCGAACTGCCGTATCGTGAGGCGCGTTTAGACAATACGCCGGATACGGCGCTGATGCAGGTTCTGCGTCAATTGACACCGGTAACTATTGTCGATGAAAGCCATAATGCCGGATCGGATTTGAGTACAGAGATGCTTAATAATCTAAATCCTTCTTTTGTCCTGGATTTGACGGCAACGCCGCGAAAGAACAGCAATATACTGGTATATGTTGATGCCCGTGAACTGAAAAAGGAAAATATGGTTAAGCTGCCGGTTATCGTCTACAACCGTCAGAACCGACAGAGTGTCATTCAAGATGCCATTCAACTGAGAGGGAATTTGGAACAGATGGCAAAATCGGAAGCCGCTGCCGGAGGGCGCTATGTGCGGCCTATCGTCCTGTTTCAGGCACAGCCGAATATTCGAGAAGACAGCGAAACTTTTGAAAAACTAAAAGAAAAATTGATCGATATCGGTATACCGGAAGAAGAGATTGCCATTAAGACCGCTGAGGTCGATGAATTAGGAATGGTAGATTTGCTTTCTC
Source organism: Megasphaera massiliensis (assembly GCF_036305205.1). Classification (NCBI taxonomy): domain Bacteria; kingdom Bacillati; phylum Bacillota; class Negativicutes; order Veillonellales; family Veillonellaceae; genus Megasphaera; species Megasphaera massiliensis. Next base: position 43,282 of record NZ_JAXIXE010000016.1, on the reverse strand, counting down.
CAGACTGCCGGATTCGTTATATCATAACCATCAATGCCTTGAAGGAAGGTTGGGACTGCCCCTTTGCCTATATCTTGGCCTCTTTAGCCAATAAGACGTCTAAGGTTGATGTAGAACAGATTTTAGGTCGTATTTTGAGGCAGCCCTATGCCGAGAAGAATGAACAAAATTTACTCAACTTGGCCTATGTCTTAACGTCGTCGAAGGATTTCCACTATACGTTAGAAAGTGTTGTCCGAGGATTGAATGAAGCTGGTTTTACCCGCAAAGATTATCGCGTGGGATCCGCTGCTCCAATATCGGATATTAGCATGCCGGGATATGAAGAAATAAGTTTAGACTTAGAGAGTGAGCCGGTAGAAACGGTATCAAGTGATGATAGTTCGGAAAGTACGGAAGCGGATAATTTTTCAGATATTGATAGCCGGCAGGTACAGGTAGGGCTTCAGTCTTCTGCAAATGATTCGTCCGAAGATTCGCCGACTTTGCAGGATATGACTTCTCAGGCTTCTGAACAAGCCGAACAGTATGAGAGTGAATTAAAGGCTTCCGAGGAATCTTCGCTAGAAGGTGGTGAGTTAGGGAATATGCTGCATCAGTACTCCATTCAGACAAACTGGCAAGATGAAATAAAACTATTAACGCTGCCTCAGTTCTGCGTAGAAACGGCTCCCGACCTGTTTGGCGGAGCCTATGCAGTGTTGAATCCGGTTCATTTATTGGAAGGATTTTCACTCAGACAGCAAGATGCAACGATTAATTTTGCCATGGCTGAAGGTGACATGTATAAAGTTGATATCAGTGACTACGGGGAAGCTGTGCCTAAATATCAACGGACCCGGCAAATGGAGAGCGACTATCTTCGGGAATATCTGGCGAGGGTTCCGGAAGCTAAAAAAGTAAATGAGTGTACAAAGTTACTGTGTGGTCAGCTCAATAAGTTTAATAATTCATGCTCAGCAGGCGATATTGCAGCTTATGTAGGGCGTGTCATCGAACAGATGGATGCAGATGAAGTCGCGAATATGGAAACAGCACTACCGGTCTACGCCAACAAAATCCAGACGAAAATCAAACAGCTCCAAGCCGTTTATCAGGAAAAGACCTTCTATGAATGGCTGGATTCCGGCAAAATCATTTGTCAAAGTAACTATCAGATGCCAAAAATCATTACGCCGGCAGATGCTACAGATTCTATCCCTAAATCGCTGTATGAGGCCGAACGCAATGACATGAACATTTTTGAAAATAAGGTCATCGATGCCGTTGTCGGATTAGATAATATTAAATGGTGGCATCGGATCATTGACCGTAAGGACTTCTGCATCAACGGTTTTATCAATCATTATCCGGATTTCCTGCTCTGTACGATGAAGGGAAATATTATCCTGCTGGAATCGAAAGGAGACTATTTAGACGGTGATGACAGCAAAACCAAGCTAAAACTCGGTCGTCGTTGGCAGTCTGTTGCAGGCAGTAAATATCGTTATTTTATGGTGTTCGATAAGAGAGCGCTGCAGCAAGAAGGTGCCTATACATTAGAGGACATGCTCGGGGTATTGCAGTCATTGTAAAATTAAAGGTCGTAAAACGAAAAAATGGCAGCCCTTTAATCTGGGACTGCCGTTTTTTTTATAAGATAACGGAGGTCAGTCTGTCTAGTCGCTGCGGTACGAAACTTCAATCTACGCCAGAATAGACATTGATGGCCGCAATGGCTGGCTGAAAGTTTCAACCAAGCGGAGCCTGAGAGACCTTGTATTTGTCGATGAGCTTGTGGAAGATGGCAGCCTTGTTGGGGATTCGGAAATTAGATGGGGCGGACGGTATAAGTGGGCTTATTGTAGACAGGTGTAGTACCTTCGCTTATAATGAGAATAAGAGAACTGTAGGGGGTGACCGTGATGAACAGAGCGATGCCGATTGGTGTTGAAGACTTTAAAAAAGTTCGCGAGAACTATTATTTTGTCGATAAGAGCGATTTTATCCGTCAGCTCATCGACCGCCACGGAGATGTCACCTTGATTACCCGCCCTCGCCGCTTTGGTAAAACTCTGACTATGAGCATGCTGGAATACTTCTTTTCTGTCGATAAAAAAAGGGACAGTCAAGACTTGTTTTCAGAACTCGATATTGGAAAAGCCGGGTCGGAATATATGAAGTACCAAGGCGCTTGCCCGGTCATTTTTATATCGCTGAAAGATTTAAAAAACTTGTCTTGGGAGAGCATGCTGGATCAATGGGGGCTCTTTCTGCGGAGGCTGTATCTGCGGTATCAATATCTTTGCGACAGCGACGATATCGATGATGAGATGAAAGCGGATTTTTATCGTATCATCAAACGAGAGGCGACGGAAAATGAATTGGCCGGGTCTTTGACTCGATTGATGGAAATTATGGAAGCTTATTACCAAATGCCGGTTATTCTGCTGATCGATGAATATGATGCTCCCATTCAGCAGGCTTGGGTATGTGGCTTTTATACGGAGTGCATGGCCTTTATGCGCCTGTTTTTAGGCAGTGCCTTAAAAACCAATCCCGTCCTCGATTTTGCCGTTCTGGCCGGGGTGCTTCGCATTGCCAAAGAAAGTGTTTTCAGCGGATTAAATAATTTAGAGGTATGCTCTGTATTGAGTGATACCTATAGCGATGTTTTTGGATTTACGCCCGGAGAAGTCGCAAATATGGCTGCTGAACTGAACATCACCTCAGCCCTTCCGGAATTACAAAATTGGTATGATGGATACCGTATTGGAACCAGTGAAATCTATAATCCATGGTCGGTCATCAATTATATCAACCATCACTGTATTCCTATGCCATATTGGATTAACACGTCGAATAACGCCATCCTGCGGGAGCTCCTTTCCTACGCTGATTATTTGCGTATCAAATCATTGCAGGGACTTTTACATGACGAGCCGATATCTGTCAGTTTGAATGAAGGTGTCGTTTATGAACGAATCGGCAGGGACCAAAGTGCACTCTACACGCTGTTGCTTACAACGGGTTATTTAACGGTAGCTTCCGATGTACAGACCAGTTATGAGCGGTATTCACTGCGCATTCCCAATGAAGAAATTAAAAGAGTGTATAGTATGGAGATTTTGAATTCTTTGGCCGATGGGGCAGACCGGGATACCTTTGACGGGCTCTTCGATTTATTGCTGAACGGGAAGGGCGCTGACTTCTCTTATCAGCTTCAGCGGATTCTCCTTTGTTTTGCCAGTACGTACGATACTGCGAATAAAGAAAGTTTTTATCACGGATTCATGTTGGGGATGACGGCCTTGTTTTTAGGAAAAGATTATGGTGTCGAATCGAATCATGAAAGCGGATATGGGAGGTTTGACCTGGCCATTTTTCCGAAAGATATTTCAAAAGCCGGTGTCATCATGGAATTTAAGAGTGCCGATGGGGAAAAACAGTTAGAAGAAAAAGCAAAAGAAGCATTACAGCAGATTGAAGATCGAAAATATGAAACAGCTTTTGAACAGCGTGGCATCTCGATGGTATGGAAATATGGCATTGCCTTTTGTGGGAAAAAAGTGCATGTCGTCGTGAAGTGAGATGACTGAGTTTTGAAGGAAAAACGGCAGCCTTTATGGGGGCTGCCGTTTTCCTTCATTGACCTCACCAATTGGTTTTTGATAGAGGTGTTTTCATCGGAATCGAGTTTCCCGAATTTACCTATATAATATGCCTGGACGAAAAAATAGCAGCCCCTTAATCTGGGACTGCCATTTTTTTATGATGATGGAAAACCGGGGTCTTTATTGCTTGTATGACGTGTCAATCGTCTTTGTTCAGATCCTCCATCAAATCGGAGACGCTGTCGTAGTGCTTGAATTTTTCCGGATGATTCTTTAGTTCTTCGGCTTCGGCGATGGCGGCGCGGGTTTCGTCATTAAAGGCTTCTATTCTGCCTTCGAAAGGAAGTCCGTCGCAACGGACGGAGGTTCTTAAAAACAGGGTAATGGCAGAAGGCAGATCCATCCCTAAACGGTTGAATACGGCTTCGGCATCTTTTTTGAGTTTTTCATCTACGTTGATAGTAAGATCCGTCATAAGAAATCTCCTTTCTAAGTGTCGGTATTACTTTGAGTATGCCCGATAAAGAGGGAAAAAGCAATAGATGTCTTGGATATGGAGTCAGATATTATCAAAGATTTTTCGTGCTTTGGTTCTATATTCATCTTCGGAAATAATTCCTTCGTCTTTAAGTTCTTTTAATTGTTTGAGCAAGGCGGCCGGGTCCTTGGTAACGGAGTATGTGTCCATAGGTATCGAATCATCTGCAGTTGTTGATTCGTCTATGTCTTCGTCCTCATCCACATCTTCATCGTAGGACTCTTCGGTTGTGCGACGGGTTTCTAAATAAGCGTCATAAAATTTTTGATAGGTTTGTAAATCACATTCAGCAAGAAATTCTTGGCCACTTTTTAATTTCACGGCCATGCATATGTATTTGGTATTTCCGCCAAAAATCAGGCCGGCAAGAAGTCCGACCGGCCCCAGGGCAACGGCACCTAAGGTTGTCCACCCGGCCTTGGATAAGACTTTCGCCTTATTCTGCTCTGTGATTTGTTCAACTTTGGCGATATTATTTTTCAGCTCATAGGTATCGGATTTTAACGTGAATCCCGGCCTGGGGACTGATAACTGAAATATCAAGCCGAACGTAGTTAAAAGCGATGTTTCTTTAGAAAAATCTCCTCCTAAAATTTTAAAATGTGACATGAATAGAATCCCTTCTTTTGGAAAAAATTTGACAGATGAATCCTTATGCTGGGAGTTGCTGCCTTTCGATTCGTAAAACTCATTTTTATAATAACACGCTCCCCATGAGAGTCAATGACCGTTTTTATAGGTTCCTTACCTTAGTTACATGATGAGCGGATACAGATGGCTCGATTGGAAATAAAGAAATCTATGGTTGGCGAAGTATTGGTTCTGATATAATTATGCGCTATAATGAGTGATATATACTGGTCGGCGTGATCGGCGCCGGCGTTTTTGATATGGGGGAATTGGTATGAATATAGCTGTGTTTTCTATTGTCATGGGGTATTGCGGACTGGCTTTTTCTTATATGGCGGCGTCTGTCCTTTGGGGGCTGCCGGCGTCCATCGGTGAGGGTATCGGCATCGTTGCGGCTGTGATTTATGCAGGCCTGGTTATCGGCTATGGACGGAAGATAATCCGGCGGCCGGATGCGGTTCTTGCTGAATGGAAGAGTCCGGAAGGGGCGCCTTTTTTTGCTACCTTCGGCATGGCGTCGGTACTGTTGGCGGCCATCGTAGAGGCTTGGTCGCTTCCGGTGGCGGCTGTGATTTGGGTCATCGGGGTATTGGTCCTTTTCGCCTGTATTTTTCTCTTGTGGCGGCGCTGGATGCATGAGAAACAGGACATCAGCCGCTTGACTCCGGCATGGCTGCTGATTCTTATTTCACCGCTGACGATTCCTGTGGCCGGCAACAGTCTGAAGCTGTTCGGATATCAGGAGTTGACCTTGTTCAGCCTGAGCATCGGGCTGGGCCTCGGCATGGCCGGCGTCATGTTCTTCCTAAAAGAAGCCGTCTTCGATAAGCATTTCGGGCCGGGCCTTTTGATCCTCCTGACACCTTTCGGCATGGCCTATCTCGACTACACGGCCACCTTCGGAACGGATACCTTTTCGAACCTATTGCTGCACTGCGGTTTGTTCCTGGCGATTCCCCTTTTGATTACGGTATTGACCGACATGGTCAAAGGGACTTTCAGCCTCCTCTGGTGGTCGACAGGCTTCCCTTTCATGGCCTTTACCAATGCCATGCTGCACTATGCGAAATCGTACCCGTCGGACATTACGAACGTCCTCAGCGCTGAATTCCTGGCCGGCGGCACGGTCCTCATCGCCTATTTGTCTATAAAGACGATATTGGGGCTGCTGAAAAATCGCTGATGAACCTGTAGAAATAAGCTTTACATGAAGAATAGCCCTCTCGAAAGAGAGGGCTTGTTTGTACAATCTATGATTCTATATTCATATTTACCAGTGCCTTAAGTTGATCTCGGCGGGAATAAATTACGTTCATGACATACACTGTTCTTGTTTGTTCATCGATTCGATAGTATATAAGGAATTTCTTAGCTGTAATCTTTCGGATTCCATGGGAATGCCACGGTTCATCCTGAATCGGGGGGACACTACTTGCCATATAGGCTAATTTTTGGATTTCCGTTCGGATACTTTGAATATATTTCAAGGCGACGTTAGGAACTTGAAGACCGTGGGCAATGTAATTGCGGATTTTGAGTAAATCTAATTCTGCATCAGGGGTAACAATAATTTGATAAGCATCCACTATTTGAGGCCCCTTTCCAAGTCATCGAATACCTCATCTAATGGCCGACCTTTTCCTTCAAGGGATTGCTCGTAGCTGTGTTGCAGCTTGGCATGTAATTCGCTATCGGTTAGACTGTCTTCGGTTTGAGGAATTTCGGGAAGCGTAAGGGAAAATGGAATCCCATGGCTATAGATAATCTGACGATACAGGGCGTTGATGACGACGGAAACCGGGATGCCAAGTTGCTGAAGAATGGACTCAGCCTCTAACTTTACGTTATTTTCGACACGGGCGCTTACTGTTGAGTCTTTCATGATGACCACCTCCTACTTATAGTGTAATGCATTGACTTGCAAATTGCAATACATAAAACCCCGAAGGATGAATGGTTTTACCTAAAAATGGAACTCCTCTTATTTTAAAGAAATACTTCGTAAAATATAAAACTATATGATTTTATGCGTGAATTTAATTCAAAAAGAAAGTTTGGATATGATACAATAGAAGTATCTTAGCCGTTTTTTTTGGTGCGCATGGGTGTTTCACCGCGATTTTCGTTTTGTCGAGGTGAGTTTTGGAATGATTTTATATATATTTTTTATAATTTTTTTAAATATATCTTATGAAGTTTATGTACTTATGATAAAATGGAAAGTAGTGGGGCTCATCTATTATATCTTGTTATAAATAGAAAGGATAGAAAGACATGATTAAAGTACTGTTTATTTGCCATGGAAATATTTGCCGCTCGCCGATGGCCGAGTTCGTCTTCCGCAAGATGGTCGATGAGGCGGGGCTCTCTGATTCGATTGAAGTCGCGTCGGCAGCGACGTCGGACGATGAGATTTGGAGCGGCAGCGGAAGTCCGGTCTATCCGCCGGTGGAACGGCTGCTCAAGGAACACGGCATGGACCCCAAGGATAAGCGGGCCGTACGGCTCACTGCCGATGATTACGACAAATACGATTATTTCGTGGGCATGGATGATGCCAATCTGTCCGACATGAAGCTGACTTTGAACGGCGACCCGCAGCGCAAGTGTTCGCTCCTCCTCGATTATACGCACCATCCGCGGTCGGTGGCCGATCCCTGGTACACCCGGGATTTCCAGAAGACCTGGGATGACGTCGATCACGGCTGTCGAGCTTTTTTGGAATTTTTGAAGAAGCGTCATTTTTAAGAGACCTATGAGTCTCAAGGGGTACACTTTGTTAGGAGATGAGGAATATGGCCATTGATGTCGACTCTCTTTTGGCCGTATTGGAAGATCCGGCGCCGGAAGAATGCTGGGTCAAAGCCGAGCCTAAAAAGGGCGATCATATCCGCGTGCGGCGCATCGGCGGCTTATATTACCATCACGGTATCTATGTCAGTGACGACGAGGTCATTTCTTTTGCCGGCGACGACGATTATAATCCCGTCGACTGGTGGGATACGGAGATACAGGCTACGTCGTTTGAGCAGTTTCGCCAGGGTGGCGAAATCGAGGTTCGGCAGTATACGGAAAAGGAACGGGAAAGCCTCTGTGACGTCGACGATACGATCGCCTTTGCCCGGGCTTGTTTAGGCAACAAGGACTATGACTTGTTGTTCCATAATTGTGAGCACTTTGCCAATGCTTGTAAGCTCGGCGTCTACCGCAGCCAGCAGACGGAGAACCTCCTCTTGGGGGATGCCTTGACCAAAGCAATCCAGTGCCTGTGGGATGAAGAGGCCCGCCGGCAGTGGTTTACTGAGGCCTGGCAGGATCTAAAGGCTCAGGTAGAGGATAAATTGCGCCGGGACAAGGAAGAGGAAGAAAATCAATAGATCGTCTGCTCGTCGATTTGGCGGAATAAGGGTTCGTAACGCTTGGCATCCCTTTTCAGGCAGACCAGGTAATAGTCGGTTTGGCATTCTTCGTCGACGATGGGCACATTGATGCGCCCCGGCATGTCCTCGCCGCGGTGCATGAAGTAGCTCGAGACGAAGAAGGGATAGTCGGAATTTTGGGCCAGCTCCAGGAAGGACTCGCGCTGGACCTGCAGTAAGTAACGGGTGTTCGGCGTCTTGTCTTTGGTCATCTGCATCCAAAAGCCGATGTGCGATAAGAGCAGGATGGGCCGGCCGTCCAGATCTTTGAGGTGGATTTCCGGGTAAAAGGCCAAGGCATCGGATGGAGGGATGGAGAGAAACAGTTTTTCACTGCCGCATTTTTTGACGAATAAATCGTCGCCGTCGGGAATCGTATGGGTGACGGCCAGTTGGTATATGTTGTTTCTCAGGCCTTCGGCAAAGGAGGCATCGTCTTTCATGTCGGCCGAGATCGTCTTGCCTTCAAAGAGGCTGTTGATGATAGGTGTCAGCACCATTTGCGGGACCGGAGCGCAGTAGCCGATGGAAATGGTGTGAAGGCTGCGCTCGTAACTGCGGACGCGGCTGCAGAAATCGAGGTTTTCCTGTAATACCCGTTTGGCATAGGGAAGGGCATAGCGGCCCGTTTCTGTGAGCGCGAGGTGATTTTTGCTGCGGACAAATAAGGGGACGCCTAATTCAAGCTCCAACTTCTTCATGGCTCTGGTCAGGGCCGGTTGAGAGGTATGGAGCTTTTCTGCTGCCCGGGTCAAGGTGCCGGCGTCGGCAAAGGCGGCAAATTGGGCCAAGAGGTTCATTTCAATCATATCGGTCTCCCTTTCAGTATAAAATAATCGAATAGTGAAATCCTTTGTTGGTATTGTACAATTTTTTCCGGATGCTGTAAACTTCTACATGTGGACAGGAAATATCCAATACGCACAGTCTGCGTATCTCATAGATTGATTCACCGTAGAAAGGAGCCTTATTTATGGAATATACGAAACTCAGCAATGACGTCCGCCTTCCTTTGTTGGGACTGGGAACCTTTATGATTAGTCCGGAAGATACGGAAAAATCGGTGTACGATGCCTTGAAAATGGGCTATCGCCTCATCGATACGGCCAATGCCTATCTCAATGAGGAAGCCGTCGGCAAGGGCCTCAAGAAAGCCTTGGATGAAGGCTTGGTCAAACGGGAAGATATCTTTTTATCGACTAAGATTTGGCCGACCCTCTATGAAGCGTCGGATGCCGTCGATAAGACCTTGGAACGGCTCGGCGTCGAGTACGTCGATCTCTTATTCATTCACCAGCCCGCCGGTAATTACAAGGCCGGATATGCCTTGATCGAAAAGGCTTATAAAGAAGGAAAGGCCCGGTCCCTGGGGATTTCTAATTTCTTCGGCGACAAGCTCGAAGATCTGCTGGCGGCAGCGGAAGTAAAACCCCACGTCATCCAGCTCGAAACCCATCCCTACCATGTATACGATGAGGTTATGGTCCGCCTTGGGGAATGCGGTACGAAACTCATGGGCTGGTATCCCTTGGGCCATGGCGATCCGGAGCTCCTTCACGATCCGATCATTACGAAATTGTCGGACACGTATCATAAGAGTACCGTCCAGATTTTGCTCCGCTGGGCCGTCCAGCGCGGCTTCATCACCATTCCCGGCACGAAGAATCGGGACCATCTGCTCAGTAATTTCGATATCTTCGACTTTTCCCTGACCGACGAAGACATGGCCGCTGTCAACGCTTTGAACGGCACGCGCCGCTATTATACGCCGTCGCAGGAACTGGAAAGTCGTTACGCTAATATGCATTTGCCCTTTGAAGGCTGATAGGAGGATAAGACTATGGAATTTGTAACCTTAAACAACGGAATTAAAATGCCGAAACTCGGCTATGGTGTCTATCAGACGGATCCGGCCGATACGGAACGGGCCGTCAGCGATGCCCTGGAAGTCGGCTACCGCCTCATCGATACGGCTGCCATTTACGGCAATGAAGAAGGCGTCGGCGCCGCCATTGCGAACAGCGGCATTGCCCGGGAAGACCTCTTCATTACGACCAAGCTCTGGGTCCAGGACCACGGCTACGACAACACCCTCCGGGCTTTTGACGCGTCGATGAAGCGACTCGGCCTAGACTACCTCGACCTCTATCTCATTCATAAACCGTACGGCGACTATTATGGCGCTTGGCGGGCCATGGAAAAGCTCTATAAAGAAGGCCGCATCCGGGCTATCGGCGTCACCAGCTTCTGGAACGAACGCCTGGCAGACCTTGCCGGCATGAACGAAGTCAAACCGGCTGTCAATCAGATCGAAACCAACGTCTGGAATCAGAAATGGTCGGAAGAAGCCTTTATGAAAGAAATCGGCATCCAGCACCAAGCATGGGCTCCTTTTGCCGAAGGAAATAATGACATTTTCCGCACGCCGTTGATCCAAAAAATTGCTGAAACCTATGGCAAGACCGTCGGTCAGGTCATGCTGCGCTGGCTCTTACAGCGAGACATCGTTGCCATTCCCAAGTCGGTCCGTAAAGAACGGATGCAGGAAAACTTTGACATCTTCGACTTTGAACTGACATCAAAAGATATGGAAGCCCTCCGCACCCTCGATACGGGCAAGAGTACCATTTACGATGAAATGGACCCGCACGTTGCCATGAACATCGGTAAGGTAACGTTTCACGACTAAGAACGATTTATAATACATATTATATATAATAAAGAGGCTGTTATGGAAGAATTATTTCTTTGATGACAGCCTCTTTTGTCGTGGTACTGCGCTCTTTGGAAGCCGCCATCAGACGGGTCCTCTTTTTTTGCAGCCTCGGGACTGCTGTCTATCAGGATGCATTTAGCTGCATATATTATAGATAGATAAGAGTCGAAGCGACGGGAAACAGAAGGGGTGAAAATTGGATTCGAAAGGGCTAAGTGACGAAAAAAAACGAAAAATAGGCGACATGAAAGGGTCAAGAAAATGAAAAAAAGCGGGACGAAGATGACGATCCGGAATGTAAAATATGTGTTTTTGCAATAGACAAATGTGCGATGATTCGGAAGAGGGAAGTTCAGCGAAGATTATGCGAGAAGATTTTATACCTAAAGAATTATTGAAAAATACGGGTTGTAATACGGAATCGGTAAGTGAATTTGGAGACGATGAAAAAATGGCATTGCAGATTTGAACCCTCTTTTTGAAAGGGTTTTGGACGAGGGGGGACTTCGTCCATCCCGTATATCGAGGGTTTTGCGGCCGGATAGAGGATACGCAGGCGGAACTGTGGCGGCGTCGACGCTGTTCGGGAACCTTGAAGGGAAACGGGTGAAGCCGGATGCTGAAATCGATGAAAAGATTAAAGATGGAGGGGGATTTTTCGATGAAAAGTTGTCTGTCCAGTGATTTTTTTTGAATTTTCGAAAAAAACGGGACTGAGAAAAAGTAGACGGTAAATTTATTCATTGGCGGTGAAATACGATGCGTCCTTTCCTTCCCTTTACAATTTGTTGGGTTTTTATGCCGAAAAGAAGGGGGAAACAGGCCTCTTTGTACGAAAAATATCAAAGGGATTCAGCACGGAATCGAGGGGGCAAAAAAAGATTTGGTAAAAATTTTCTAAAAAAGTGCATAAACCCCGATGGATATGTGGATTTTCTATGGTTTGGAAAGAATTTTGCTGATTTTGTATACACGGCGTAAGCGGCATGGTTGTGCCATTTGTGGTAATGAGCAAAACTCTCAAAATTGAACGAGTTTTGACAAATCGATGCAAACCGAGTATAATGCATAACAACTGGTGTAGTGCTTATGCAGGTGGCACCAGGTGATAGAGATTGTGAAATGGTTATTATCAAGGCAGTAAAAGAGAGGAAACTAGGACAACTCGCCAATGAACCCTTGAAAAATTACCTTTCAATCATCTCGACTGTAACGAAGTAAGACGAAAAGAAACTTATTTTTTACGGAAAAGAGGTAATTTTCATGAAATCCAAAGTATTAGCAGCTCTCGTAGCAACCATGGCTGTTGGCGCAACGTGCGCATTCGCAGCTAACCCCTTCGTCGACGTACCGTCCGACAGCTGGGCTTATAAATCCGTCGTAGAATTGGCTGACGCCGGCATCATCCAGGGTGTTGACGGTGAACATTTCCAGGGCCAGCGTAACATCACTCGTTACGAAGCCGCTGAAATGGTCGCAAAAGCTATGGCTCACATGGACAAAGCTTCTGTTGAACAGCGTGCCCTCATCAACAAATTGGCTGATGAATTCGCTGACGAACTCAACAACCTCGGCGTTCGCGTAAGCGCTTTGGAAAACCGCGTTGGCAACGTTAAATTGACCGGTGACGCTCGTGTTCGTTTCATCCATCAGGATGCTGACGACAATGGCGAAGGCAAAATTAAAGATGACAGCTCTTGGTCCTACCGTGTTCGTCTCCGCGCTAATGCCCAGGTTAACGATCGCACGAAAGTAACCTACGGTATCAGCACCGGCAACCACACCTTCTCCCAGAATGGTGCTGCTGAAGACGAAAACGACATCTACACCGACCGCGCTAACGTAGAATACCAGCTCGGTAAAGACTGGACCGTTATGGCTGGCCGTTACAACTACAAAATGGGCGGCGACAACTCCTACGGCTTCCTCTATGGCGATACCTTTGACGGCGCTCAGTTGCAGTACAAAGGCGACAGCTTCGCTTTGACCGGCGGCTATGGTAAATTCAAAGAAAGCAACTTGGCTGGTGTAGCTGCAACGGATACGTCTGATGGCACTGAAGCTGTTAAGACTGGCTACGGCTTAATCGAAGGCTTCTCCGGTAACGGCTCTGCTATCGGCGGTTACTACAATGACTTCTCCGCTGGCGACGGCTTCCGCTTCGACGACGCTTGGGGCGCTTATGCAAGCATAAACCTCGGCACGAACTGGAACGCTTTGGCTAACTACGAAAAATACAACAGCGAAAGCGGCAACCAGGATCCTGAAATCTGGGTCGGCAAATTGACCTACGGCGCTGCTAACTTCGCTACGCCGAAGTCTTGGGACATCTGGGTTGAATACCTCAACGCTGACGACGGTTTCGATTACACTACTTCCAAAAACAAACAGGCCTTCATCGGCTCCACGGACAGCTGGAGAAGCGACAACCTCTTGAACAACGTTAAATCTTGGGGTGCCGGCATCGACTACACCTTCGCTAAGAACGCTCAGTTCCAGGTAATGCAGTCCTTCGCATCTGAAGCTAAGAGCGGCAGCAACGATCCTGGCGAAGAAACTCGTGCTCAGTTCGTATTCGTATTCTAATCTTTAGAATTACCGATACTTGCTTGTTTCACAATCAAAAGGCTCTGTCTTCGGACAGGGCCTTTTTTGCGTCCTTAGAAATTTTTCGAAAGAATGTAAAGTTTTTCTGTTTTTTGAGAAGGATTTCGCCTTTCCTTGTTGAATACTATAAGTATAAGGGAGGCCGGAATGGAGTTACATTCCAAACGGGCTCTCTCCACGAAAGGAAGGGATGTTTTATGGCAACCATCGTTAGAGGTAAGAATTTAGAAATTACACCGGCTTTGAAAGACCACGTTGAAAAACAGGAAAAGAAAGTTACGAAATACTTTGATAACGAAGTCAATGTCCAGGCCCTGCTTTCTGTAGAAAAAGATCGTAAAGTCGCTGAAATTACATTGAAAGTAGACGGCGTCGTCCTTCGCGGTGTCGAAGGCAACGACGATATGTATGCTGCTATCGACTTAGTCTACGATAAGCTGGTCCGCCAGATTCATAAATACAAGACGAGAATCGCCCGCCGCATGAAGAAAGGTACCTTCAACGCCGCCCTCATCGAAGGCCCGGCTGTACCGGAAGAATCCTTTGAAGTGGCTCGTGTCAAGAAATTTGCCGCTCGCCCCATGGATGTGGAAGAAGCTATTTTGCAGATGAACCTCGTCGGCCACGACTTCTTCGTATTCCTCAACTCCAAGACCGACACGATCAGCGTCGTCTATAAACGGAAACACGGGAAATACGGCCTCATCGAACCGGAATATTAAGTCCCTCGATATTGCTCGGAATACAATTTAATATATGACTGAAAAACGGCCCTCAACCGAAAATGGTTGGGGGCCGTGTTGTGTCTTAGGGGCATCAGAAGATGACGTACGCAGCTATATGTCTACGTCTATTGACGGTATAAGAGTTTTGTGAAGTATTTCTTGAATTCTTCGAGCCCCATAGATTTGTATTGGTCATAAAGGGCCTGGCAGACGGAATCGGTGGGATAATTGATCTGATCCTTTTCATCGGTAGCCGCTCCGTAGATGACTTGGGCCGCTTCTTCCGGGCCCGGAAATTCTTCATTGCCGTGAAGGAGGTATTCCTGCTGGTGGGCAGCCGCTTCTTCATAGCCCGTGCGGTCGTTGATGGGCGTCTGGAAGTTGGTCTTGGTACCGCCGGGAATCATGGCTTTGACGAAGACGTTGAAGGGCTTCATTTCATAGTATAAGGACTCGAGCATGCCCTGCTGAGCCCGTTTGGCTGCGCCGTAGACGCTGTCTCGCGGGAGGGCGATGATGGCCGCCAGGGACGTCGTCGTCAGGATGGCACCGGCTCTGCGCTTTTTAAAATGAGGAATGAATTGCTGGGTTACCAGCATGGTGCCGAGGACGTCGGTGCTGAATACCTTATGGATAGCATCTTCGGGCATCCGTTCGAGGGGTGCCATGACGCCGTAGCCGGCGTTATTGAGGAGGACGTCGACGTCGTAGTCGGCCAGGGCTTTTTGGCAGGTTTCCTTAATCTGCTGTGAGTCTGACACGTCGAGGGGCATGATGACCACATTGGGCAGGTCCTTCAAGTCTTCTCCTTTTTTCAAATTTCGCATAGTGGCGATGACGCGCCAGCCTTGACGAGAAAAATATTTTGCCGTTTCTTTGCCGATGCCGGACGAGGCACCGGTAATAAAGATAGTTTTCATCTCTTTTCTCTTTCCTTTCCTAAGTGAGTTAATATTTGGGGATGAATTTATTATGGCATCGAAAAAGGGAATCGACAATGGTCAGTATGGGACTGAATGGGACTTATGCCACACTTATATAAAAAGGGTAGCGAAAAAGTAACGAAAAAATGATACAATAAGGGAAAGCCAGAAAGGAGGTTAGCATATGAAGTTAAGCGGTCATGAAGACCTGCGTGTACAAAAGACGATTCAGTCGATTCGAACGGCCTTTTCGGTCATGCTCTTAAAGGAGGATTATCGGAAGATCACCGTTACGGCCCTTTGCCGTCAGGCTGTGATTAATAAAAAGACTTTTTATCGCTACTACGATAGTGTCGATGCTCTCTTGGAAGAAATACTCAGTGAATTTTCTAAGGGCTATGTCGACACCATTGCCGATTATCGGGTGCCCGAGGATCTGGATAAGATCAACGCTGCTTTTTTCCATTATGCTGTCCATCAAGGGCCGCTGTATGAAAAAATCCTCTGCTCCGTATCATATCAGCACCTGAGCAGTCACTTGGTGGAAGAATATATTGCCAAGAGTTGGGGGAAGGCTCCGGCCTTTCAGCAGTTGAGCCCTGGCGAACAGGAACTGTTTACGACCTTCATCCATGCGACGGGACTTTCCATGTATCGTCAATGGGTCGAAGGCGGGAAAAAACTTCCCGTCGAAGAGGTCATTGACATTACGAACAAACTGCTGAGTCAGGGCGTAGCCGGCCTGTTGCAATCAAATAATCCTGAGAGCGGTCAATAGCCGTAAAAGGGCATAAAAAATGCAGTCATCCTTTTGGGTGACTGCATTTGTATTTGGCTGTCTGAAAACAGGGGTTAGGCCATGGTGATGCATCGTTCGAAGCGATTAGTCTTCTTCGCTGTGGAGGACGCTGATCTTGGGCGCGTGATGGATGGCTTGATCGAATTCGTCCTGGATTTCCTGGCTGGCTCCGCCTTCGAGCTTGCTTACGATGTAGATGGCGGCCAGGGAGAAGAGGAAGCCCGGTACGATTTCATAGAGGCCGAACCAGTTGAACTGCTTCCAAATGAGGACCGTCAGGCCACCGACGATGATACCGGCCAGGGCCCCGTTTTTGGTCATCTGCTTCCAGTACAGGGAGAGGAGGATCGTCGGGCCGAAGGCGGCACCGAAACCGGCCCAGGCGTAGGAAACCATGGTCAGGATGTAACTGTTGGGGTTGAGGGCCAAGACGATGGCCAGAGCCGAGACGACGAGGACCGTCAGACGGCTGACGTAAATGAGTTCCTTGTCGCTGGCGTTCTTGCGGACGAAGGTGTGGTAGAAGTCTTTAGAAATAGCCGATGCCGTAACCAGGAGCTGGGACGAGGCGGTACTCATGACGGCGGCTAAGACGGCCGACAAGATGAGGCCTGTGGCAAAGGGCGGGAAGAGCTGACCGCTCATGACCAAGAAGACTTTTTCCGAATCGGCACCGGTCAAGGGCGTCGTGACGACGACTTTGCCGACGAGGCCGACGAGGACGGCGGCGGCCAGGGAGATGACGACCCAGGTCATGGCGATGTGCTTCGATTTCTTTAATTCAGCCGGGTCGCCGATGGCCATGAAGCGGACCAGGATGTGGGGCTGGCCGAAGTAGCCGACGCCCCAGGCCAGGGCCGAGATGATGCCGATGATGCCTGTCGTCGATGTGTCAGGGACCATGTCGAGGAGGTTCGGTGCCGTATCGGCTAATCGGGTCATGACGGCTTCGCCGCCGCCAAAGGCGATCATGCCGACGACGGGGACCAGGACGATGGCCAGGAACATCATGCAGCCTTGGATGAAGTCGGTCCAGCAGACGGCCATGAAGCCGCCCAGAAAGGTGTAAACGACGACGACGCCGGCGCTGAGGACCAGGGCCGAGAAGTAATCCATGCCGAAGACCGATTCAAAGAGCTTGCCGCCGGAGACGAAGCCTGACGACGTATAGATGAGGAAGAACACTAAGATGAAGATGGCCGAGATGATGCGGATGAGGTTCTGGTCATCGTGGAAGCGGTTTTTTAAATAGTCCGGCATGGTCAGGCTGTTGTTGGCCACTTCCGTATAGTTGCGCAGGCGCTGGGAGACGAAATGCCAGTTGAGGTAGGTACCGATGGCAATGCCGATGGCAATCCACGACGCCGAAATACCCGTCGAGTAGGCAAAGCCCGGTACGCCCATGAGCATCCAGCCGCTCATGTCGGACGCTTCGGCACTCATCGATGTAATCCACGGTCCCAGGCTGCGGCCGCCGAGAATATAGTCGCTCAGCCGCTGCTGGGAGCGGGAATAATAAATGCCAATAGCCAGCATGGCCCCGAGGTAGAGGACGAAGGCGGCTAAAATGGACACATTATACTGCATCATAATGGTGAAAACCCCTTTCAATATATTACTATATTATAAAAATTACATAAAGAATAAACCTATTTTAGCATATTCATGCGGCCTTGTATAGAATTTGTCAAGAGGGAAATGGTGATTTCTGTTCAAGGGGGCGGCGAAAAAGATCCTTTTTATTGCGGGCAAGCCATTCCCTATAAGATGATATAAATTAGCCGATAGCGGCTGCCGGGTGTTGTATGAAAAAAAAGCGCTGCACGGGAGGCCGTGCAGCGTCTTTTGGCCGTACTCAGACTTTCAGCTTGTCAATCGTATTCACGAAGGCTTCGTAACTTGCCATGCCGTTGACGAGAACGGCTTTTTCTCCGTATTGGATCAGGACTGTCGGCAACTGACGAATTCCCAGAGACCGTGTCAGCTCAAGATCCTTTTGGAAGGCCGCAGCGGCATGGCCGTCTTCAAAGGCGCGGCGGAACTGCGCTTTGTCTAAGCCGGCCTCTTCCGCAATGGAGATAAGTTCATCGGTCTTTGTCGTCTGCCGTGTCTCGACAATGGTTGCCCGGCGAAGCTTCAAGAGAAAGGAAAAAGCCTTTTCGGGACAGCAAATTTCGGCGGCCTTGTAGGCCATGCAAAGGGGGTAGGAGGAACGGTGGTCGGCATCGAAGAGGTGGAAGCCGTCCATGTTGATCGGAAGGCCGCCGATGGTTTCTTCTCCCTTGTAAATTCGGGCCAGGCGACGGTTATAGAGCCGGATGCCTTCTTCGGCAGGCAGGGCCCTTTCTTCAGGGAGCATGAAGTCGCTGACATCCCGGACGAGGCCGCTCATGACATAGCGGAAGACGAGGCGGTCGCCGAAATGGGTGGCCAATTTTTCGTAGACCGGCTCCTGTTCATAGGAAAGGCCCATCATGGGGTCCGTAAAGGTGGTGAGGATTATTTTTTCCATGGTATCACCGATAGGGGCTGTCGATAAATTGGCCGTTAGTCGACCAGGTTTTGATATCGTCGAATTTGATGTAGATGTTTTCCGGCGGAATGCCGAGGACGTCCTGGAAGGCAGCGGTCATTTCGGTGCTGAAGACTCCGAAGCCGGCGTGGTCCGGGCGGCCGAAGAGGGAGGCTTCGATGTAGGCGATGTTCCAGGTATCCTTGCCGCGAAGGTAGAGGCGGCACTTATCTTCAATCCCAAAGAGGAGATAGTTTTCGTTCAGGCCGGGAACGGCTTCGATGGCTTTTCCCAGACGGGATTTCAATTCTATTTCTTGGTCGCGGCTGACCGGTACGTTTACTTTGGCCATGACAAAAGGCATTAGGCAGCCCTCCATTCTTGTAACTGAGCTAAAATCTTGTCGGCTACTTCCTGATGCTTCATCTGGTATGTGTGGCCTGTCTTTTCGATGAAGATCAGGGAATTGTCTTTGGCAGTCGGCATGTGGGCATTGAGGTTTCTTAAAAAGTCAGACGGATCGCCGTCGGTGAAGTTGTCGTACGTGCCTACCAGGAGGGCTCCCGTATGGGACACGGCCGAGGCCTGTGAAAAGTCCCCGTCTTTTGCGGTGTGGACGTTATTGAGCAGATTAGAAAACTGCCAGTCCCAAGCCGTGTCGGCAATGCAGGTTACCCAGCCCATGAAGGGGAAGGGCAGCATTTTGTCGCCGTCTCCGCGCTCGACCTGTTCTTTGATCAGCGTTTTTTCACGGTTGGTGACGCCGGACATCATATAGGTCAGGTTGGCCGGCGACAGGAGGAAGAAGTGTTCCACCCGTTCATCATGATGGCGTGACAGATAGTAAATGACCTTATTGGCGCCGAGGGAATGGCCGCCGAGGATGATGTGTTTGTAGCCTTCTTGTTGGGCAAAGGTGATGTAAGCGTCGAGGTCGTCGTCGGTATAGGAAAAGCGTTCGTTCCAAGAGCCGATCGTTTCTTCCTTGCCGGTACGGACGTTGACCGTCGGGATTTCACTGAAGGCGTTGTTGGTCTGGGCGTAGATGAAATCGATGTCGCCGCCGTTTAAGGTGTCGCCGATGTTATAATAGAAGGGGTTGGAATAAAAATTGCCGTGGATGCCGGTGATGGCAATCATGACGGTGTCGGCTTTACGTTCTTTCTGGTTGCGAAAGAGGACGCCGTTTAAGACGACGCCGCGATTAGTCGGCACGTTCAGTTGAAACATCATGACCTGTCAGTCCTTTCTGAAAATGCATTTGTGAGACGGTGACGAGTAACAGGCGTTGCAGGATATGCAGGCAGCTACGGTCGTTTCGCCGCTTTTGAGTTTATTCGGCAGATCCGGTTCCCGCAAAAGGGGGCGGGAGAGGGCGATCATTTCGATCTTGGTTTGGTTCAAAACCTCTTCCATCGTATCGAGGCTTCTCAACCCGCCGACGAGGATGACCGGAACGTCGGTGGCTTCTGCCAGCTTGGCTGCAAAGGGGGCGAAGTAAGCTTCATTTTGATGGGCGCGGATGCCGGGGACGGACGTGCCGTTGCCGCTGACTTCAATGGAATCGAGGCCGGCCTGACAGAGGTGCAGGGACATATAGAGGCTTTGGGCTTCATCTAAGCCGCCGGCCATGAAGTCGTTGCTGTTGATCTTGGCCGTGATATGGAGGGCCGGGGCCTTTTCCCGGATGGCCTTTATGATTTCTGTGACCAGCCTGGTCCGGTTCTCCGTGCTGCCGCCGTATTCATCCGTTCGGTGGTTGACCAAGGGCGAGACGAAGCGGCTCAAAAAGAAGAAGTGGGCGACGTGGATCTGGACGCCGTCAAAGCCGGCTTTTTCAGCGCGAAGGGCGGCGGCGATGAATTGATCTCGCACGGCGTGGATTTCTTCCGTCGTCATGTCGTCAGGTTCTACTTGCTCAAAGCTGTTTCCGACGGGGCGGTAGTAGGCTCCGAGGGCGAGCTGGGTGATGACCGGGACTCCTTGGGCGTGGATGATATCGGTCAACTTTTTGTACTGCGGAATGAGGGCGTCGTCAGAAAGGCGCATCATGCCGCCGAAGTAATAGTCGTTGGCAGACACGCTGGTAAAACCGGTGATGATAGTGCCGACGCCGCCTTTGGCAATTTCAGCGTAGATGCTGTAGGCTTCTTCAGTGACGCTGCCGTCGCGGTTGGCGATGCCTTCCCAGGTTGCAGAGCGTACCAGACGATTGTTGGCTTTCAAATTTTTTAAGGTTATGTTGTCAAAGAGGTGCTTCATGATTTTTCACTCCTATCAGATTGTCGGATTAGATTGATTTTTTGTTCTGCCTACATTATAATTAGAAACGTAGAAAAAACAAGAAGGGAGATTTTTCTTCGTAACTATAAAAAATATAGTAAAGGTGATTTTATGGGAAATAAACCGCTTCCGAAAGAACAAAACATCTATGAAACAGACTGCCCGATTCTCTATGCCATGGAGCTTATCGGTCAGAAATGGAAACTGCCGATTTTATGGTATATGGCCGATGCCGAGAACCAGACCCTGCGCTATGGGGAATTGGAACGAAAAGTCGTGGGCATTACGCCGACGATGCTGACCAAGTGCCTGCGGGAATTGGAACACGACAAGCTGGTAACACGAAAACAGTACAGTACGATTCCGCCGACCGTCGAGTATTCCCTGAGCGAACGGGGAAGGAGCCTGATCCCGGCCCTGCAGTCGGTCTATGAATGGGCCGAGTCGCAGTTGGATTCGAGCCGTGAATAGGTGCGCTGTCAAAACGCAGCCGGCGTCTCCTTTTTGCCTTATTGATAAAAAATAGGACAACCAAGGGAGCTGAAAGGGGGGGCGGAGAGGCGGCGGAACGCAGAAAATGGCGGAACTGCCTAATTTCTCCCAATCTATTGCAAAGTTTGACACTCCCGCGGTATAATGTATAATTGATATGATATAACAGTGTAAATTGCAGATTTTGTAAATTGGAGGTCTCGGATAGGTGTTAAATAAACTCATACAAAGACTGCTCGGAAATAATACAGAGCATGAACTGAAGAAGATGTGGCCCATCGTTCGCCGCATCAATGATCTGGAGCCGAAATTAGCCGGATTGAGCGATTCGTCGCTGCAAGAAAAGACCTTTGAATTCAAAAATCGTTTGGCTGCCGGTGAAACGCTGGATGATATCCTGCCCGAAGCCTTTGCCGTCGTTCGTGAAGCATCCCGTCGAGTAACGGGGATGCGTCATTTTGACGTCCAAATCCTGGGCGGTATCGTCCTTCATCGCGGGGATATCGCCGAAATGCGTACCGGTGAAGGGAAGACCTTGGTCGCCTCCCTTCCGGTATACCTCAATGCCTTGACCGGTAAGGGCGTTCACGTCGTCACCGTCAATGACTACCTGGCTACTCGTGACAGTGAAGACATGGGCCGTATCTATAAGTTCCTCGGCCTGTCCGTCGGCCTCATCGTCCACGATCTCACGTATGAACAGCGCCGCCGGGCTTATAACGCCGACGTCACCTACGGGACGAACAACGAATTCGGCTTCGACTACCTGCGTGACAACATGGTCATCAGTGCCGACCAGATGGTACAGCGCCCCCTCAATTACTGTATCGTCGACGAAGTGGACTCGATCCTCATCGACGAAGCGCGGACGCCGCTCATCATTTCCGGCCCCGGTGAAAAGTCGACGGAGTTGTACAGCACCCTGGCTGCCATCGTCAAGCACTTCGACAAAGAAGACTACACGATGGATGAAAAGCAAAAGACTATTGCGCCGACCGATTCCGGTGTCGCCAAGGTCGAAAAGATGCTGGGCATCAGCAACATGTTCGACAACGAACACCTTGATTTGAACCACTTGGTCATCCAGGCCCTGCGGGCTCGCTTCATGATGCACCGCGACAAGGACTACGTCGTAAAGAACGGCGAAATCGTCATCGTCGACGAATTTACGGGCCGTCTCATGTTCGGCCGCCGTTACAGCGATGGCCTCCATCAGTCCATTGAAGCCAAGGAAGCCGTCAAGGTCCAGGGCGAAAGCAAGACCCTGGCTACGATTACCTTCCAGAACTACTTCCGTATGTACGACAAGCTGGCCGGCATGACCGGTACGGCCAAGACGGAAGAAGACGAATTCAATAAGATCTATAAGCTCGACGTCTACGTCATTCCGACCAATAAACCGGCCATCCGTAAGGACTTGCCCGACGTCATCTACAAGACCAAGAACGCCAAGTACCGTGCTGTCGTGCGGGAAGTCATCAAGCGCCACGCTACGGGCCAGCCGATCCTGGTCGGTACGACGTCAATCAATCAGTCGGAAATCTTAAGTCAGCTCCTCAATAAAGAAAACATCGTTCACAACGTGCTGAACGCCAAATACCATGAAAAAGAAGCGGAAATCATCAAGAACGCCGGTCAGCGCGACATGGTCACCATTGCGACCAACATGGCCGGCCGCGGCACGGACATCAAGCTCGGCGAAGGTGTTGCTGACCTGGGCGGCCTGATGATCATCGGTACGGAACGCCACGAAAGCCGCCGTATCGACAATCAGCTCCGCGGTCGTGCTGCCCGTCAGGGCGACCCGGGGACGACGCAGTTCTTCCTGTCCCTCGAAGATGACTTGATGCGCATCTTCGGTTCGGAAAACATTTCCCGCTTCATGGATAAGCTGGGCATGGACGAAGACGAACCGATTACGGCCAACATGATCACCCGGTCCATTGAAAAGGCCCAGAAGAAAGTCGAAAGCCACAACTTTGAAATCCGTAAATACGTCCTTGAATACGACGACGTCATGAACCAGCAGCGTGAAGTCCTCTACAACCAGCGCCGCCAGGTCCTGACTGCCGACGACCTCAAGGATACGATCATGGGCATGGTCGACGACATTATCCTTGCCGAACTCGACAAGTATGCCGATGAAAAACTGTATCCCGAAGAATGGGATTTTGCCGGCCTCTTGGCCCAGATGCAGCAGTACTTCGTACCGAAGCACGCCGTAACCGTCGAAGAACTGGAAAACATGAGCCGTATCGAAGTTCAGGAAAAACTGAAACAGATCGCTGTCGATCTCTATAACGAACGGTTCAACGAATTTGGCGAAGAAACCATGAAGGAATTGGAAAAGGCCGTCATGCTCCGCGTCGTCGACAGCAAGTGGATGGATCATCTGGACGCCATGGATGCCCTCAAAGAAGGGATCAACCTCCGCGCCTACGGCCAGAAGAACCCCTTGGTCGAATACAAATTCGAAGCCTACGAAATGTTCTCGGAAATGGTGGAATCGATCAAACGGACGGTCATTACCTTCCTGTACCACATTCAGGTTACGTACAGCAAGCCCGTTCCGCAGGCCGAAGACCATCTGCAGGGGGCTCATGAAGTCCACGAAGAAAGCAAGCCCGTCAGCGCCGAAGACATTCAGCGCGATGAAGAACAGGGACGGGAATAAAGAACGAGACGTTATTAATATGACGAAAAAACGATATTTAACTGAAAAGTTGGTGATTAATTGTGTTATTGGATGAAATGCGTAAACCGCTGGAAGATTTAAAACAAAGAATACAAGAAATCGGGGATTCACTTTAACTTACCTCGGAAAAAAGAACGTATCATGGATTTAGATATCCAGATGAGCGACCCCTCATTCTGGAACGACCCGGACAAGGCCAAGCAGATTTCCCAGGAAGCGACCCTGCTCAAGACGGAAGTCGAAGGCCACGAAACGCTGGTCCGCAAAGCCGATGACCTCATCGACTACCTCGACATGGCCATGGAAGACGGCGACGCCTCCTTTGCAGCGGACATCGAAAAACAGTATAATGACCTTCTGCGGGACATTGAAAAGCGGGAAGTCCTCTTGCTCTTATCCGGTGAGTACGACAACTGCAACGCCCTCATTACCTTCCACGCCGGTGCCGGCGGAACGGAAGCCCAAGACTGGGCGCAGATGCTGATCCGCATGTATACCCGCTGGGCCGAACGGAACGGTTATAAATTGACCGTCCTCGACATGCAGCCTGGCGATGAAGCGGGCATCAAGAGCGCGGCCTTCCGCGTCGAAGGCGACTATGCCTACGGCTATTTGAAATCGGAAAAAGGCGTTCACCGCCTGGTCCGCATTTCTCCTTTTGACGCTGCAGCCCGCCGCCATACGTCCTTTACGGCCGTCGATGTCATGCCGGAACTGCCCGACGATGTCGAAGTCGAAATCAATATGGACGACGTCCGCGTCGATTATTTCCGCGCCTCCGGTGCCGGCGGTCAGCACGTCAACAAGACGAGTTCCGCCGTCCGCATGACCCACATTCCGACGGGCATCGTCGTCCAGTGTCAGAATGAACGGTCTCAGCTTCAAAACAAGGAAATGTGCCTGAAATATCTGCGGGCCAAACTCTTTGAACTGGAACAGGAAAAGCAGGAAAAACTGAAAGCCGAAATCGGCGGCGTCCACCAGGCAATCGAATGGGGGAGCCAGATCCGTTCCTACGTATTCCACCCCTACAACCTGGTCAAGGACCATCGGACCAACGTCGAAACGGGGAACATCCAAGCCGTCATGGACGGTGACCTCGATATCTTTATCGAAGGCTACTTACAACAGGCGAAGGAACAGAAGTTATCGAAGCAGGAGCTTTAAATGAAGAAATGGATCATTGTCTGTGTCCTGGCTGCGGTCTTTTTGGTCGGCGCCAACTCCTTTGCGCCGCAACTGGCCGAGGTCGGTCTGTCACAGGCCTTGTCTGCTAAATTTAATTTGCAAAACGATGATGTCCGCGTCCAAGCATCGCCGGGAGCCAAGATTTTTCTCGGCGATATCGACGCGGTTACCGTTCATGCTACGAATTTTATGGCCGGCGATTTGAAGTTCGCTAATTTTGACAGTAACCTCTATGGGGTCCACTTCCAGCCTTTGCAGGCCCTGGTGTATCAGGAACTGCGCGTGACCCGCGTCGAAAGCGGGGATATGGCGGCGTCCATTCGCCGGGAAGACCTGGAGGACTACTTGGTCAAAAAAATCGATGGCCTGACCGACCCGAGCGTCTCTTTTGAAGGCGATTCGGTCCGCGTTCAGGGCAAGGTGAAGCTCGGCGGCCTGGTATCGGCCCGGGCTGACGTCCGCGGCCATTTTGGCATGAAGGGTACGAAACTGATGTTCATCCCCGAGACGGTCACCGTCGAAGGGCTGGGCATGCAGGTCAGCACGACGAAGCTGGCCAGCGCAGAGATTTACGATTTTACGGATTTCCCCTTGGGAATCCAGCCTGATCGCGTCGTCCTCCACGACGGTCTGTTGACCATTCACGGCCAGGTGAGCAATTCATAGATAAGGTGAAGAGAATGACAAACATAAATAAACGCAGTATGCGGATGATGATGCTGATCGTGTTCATCGGTCTCATCACGGCGATCGGCCTGTGCATACAGCGCAATGCCGTAGAAAAACAGTCGACGACAATTGAACAGGCGATGGACTTCGATGCCGTCGTCTTGATGGCCCGCAACGACGGCTATGATTTGGATACGGCCCTTCAAATGGCCCGCGATGCCGGCGTTACGAGTTTTACCATTTATGATACGACGCTCAACAAACTGACCCAGCGCGGGGAACTGTCGCTGGTTACGAAATTGGGGGCCGATCTCTATTATCCCCAGTTCGGCATTACCGATAAGTCCTATGACTACTATCTCATCGGAAAGCCTCAGGGCGAAAAGGACCTCTACTTCGATGAAGTCGTGTCCGATCTCAGCACGCGTCTTGGCAGCGATAAGGTCAAAGTCATGTCCAACGGTGCCTATCGCATTGCCGGCCTCAAGGGCGTCATGCCCGGTCTCGGCGACGTCAACTTGGGTATCATGAGCGCCGATGCTAAGATCATCAGCGACCACGGCTTCTACGTCATCCTGCGGCCGACGAATTACAGCAACCCGACGAAGGCCGACGTCGACCATTTCTTTGCCCGGGCTGACAAGATCCAGGACGTATCGGGCATCATGTTCGTTGGAAAAGAAGTGTTGGGCTATACGCCGGTTGCCGGCGAACGAAAGGATATGCTCGACTATACGGCGGACAATTTGAACCGCCGCGACATCCCGTTCTATATGATCGAGTCCGTCGATCAGCTCCAGTACAACCAGCAGGACGGCATGTATGATCTGTCAGGTCTCGTCCATTATCGGACGGCCCGGGTCTATGCCATGGCCAAGGAAGAACTGGAAAAGATTACGCCGGAAGAAGCGGCTATGCGCTTTTACATCAGCGACCTTGAACGAAACGTCCGGGTCAATCTCTATCCCTTGTATAAGAAGCCCCTTCACGGCATGAACCTGACTCAGACCAACTTGTCCTATATCAAGACCGTATCGGATAAGCTGACTGAACGGGGTTATACCCTCGGCCGGGCTTCGGTCATGGAAGCGTACTATCCGAACCGCCTGTTCTTAGCCATCGTAGCAGCGGCAGCGGCCTGCGGATTCGTCTTCGTCCTCAACCTGCTCATTCCGTTGAAGGACCGGCAGAATTATATTCTCATGGCCCTCGGTATCGTCGTCGCCGTCATCGGTGCCGTCGTCGCCAAAGGAGCCTTGTTCCTCCAGACCTGGGCCATCGGCTGTGCTGCCGCAGCGCCGACAGCGGCCATTCTCTTGTCCCTCGATTACTGGAAACAGAAGAAGCTTACGAAGAAACTCGGCTACGGCCGGGTCATCCGTGACGGCACGCTGGGCCTTTTCTTTGCCGTAGCCGTCTCCATGATCGGCGGTCTCTATATCGCCTCTATGCTGGGCAACATCCGCTTCTTCATGGAATTTGATTTCTACCGCGGCGTCAAGCTGACCTTCATCCTGCCGCTCCTTCTGGTGGCTATCGGCTACCTGCGCCGGTTCCCCCTCATGGGGCAGACCATTGCGTCGCCGGCAGATCTTAAGGTCTTTGCCAAGGATTTCCTCAACATCCCCATTAAGATGGGGACCATCCTGATCCTCGGCGTCATCGCCGTGGTCGGCATCATCTTTGTCGGCCGCAGCGGCCATACGTCGGGCGTTCCCGTACCGGGAATCGAAGTCGCTATGCGCCGCTTCTTAGAAAATGTCATGTACGCTCGTCCCCGGGAAAAGGAATTTCTCGTCGGCCATCCGAGCTTTTATCTCATGGTAGCTGCCTTGTACCGTAAATGGCCGCAGCTGCTGCACTTCTTCCTGGTCATCGCCGCCACGATCGGTGTCGGCTCCATGGTGGAAACCTTTGCCCATATCCGGACGCCTTTCCTCATGTCCTTTATCCGCGGCATCAACGGCTGGGTAACGGGGATGGTCGTCGGCATCGCCCTGATCATCGCCATTGCCATCGTCCGTTACGTCACGACGTGGCTGGGAAAGCAGGTGGAAAACCGTGACTAGGGTCGTTATTTCCGGCTATTACGGCTTTGCCAATGCCGGCGACGAGGCCATGTTGGCGGCTATCGTCGGCTCGTTAAAAGACATCATTCCCGACGTGGATATTACGGTCATTACCGGAAACTGCCGAATGACTCGGGAAAATCATAAGGTACAGGCTGTTCATCGCCTGAATTTCTTTGCTATCGCAGCGGCCATTCGCCGCTGTGATATTCTTATAAGCGGCGGCGGCAGCCTGCTCCAAGACGTGACCAGCGCCCGTAGCCTCCACTACTACCTGTGGATCATGAAAATCGCCTTGTTCTTTAAAAAGCCGGTCATGCTCTATGCCCAGGGCATCGGTCCCGTCCGCGGCATCAAGGCCCGGAAGGCTGTGCAGAAGGTCCTGCAGCAGGTCGCCGTCATCGGCGTCCGCGACCGGGAATCGAAGGCGGAACTTTCTGACATGGGCGTAACCCGTCCGCCTATCCATGTGACGGCCGACGCCGTCTTGTCCATGCATCCCGTCGATAAGGCTATCGGCCGTCAGATTTTGGAACGGCACGGAGTTACGGGAAGCCGACGGAAAGTCGGTATTGCCGTTCGCAACTGGCAGGGCCATCAGGCCTATAAGGACGCCATTGCCGAGGCAGCCGACCGTTTGCAGCAGCAAGAAGACGTGGACATCATCTTCATTCCCATGCAGCATCCGGAAGACGTTGACGCCGGCCGCGATATTGCCGACCGTATGAAAAAGGCGGCCATCGTCCTCGACGACCGCTATTCGACGGTAGAATTCATGTCCCTCATGGGCTGCATGGATGCGGTCATCGCCAACCGGCTCCACGCCCTCATCTTTTCGGCTCTTATGGAAACGCCGGCGACGGCCATTTCCTATGATCCGAAAATCGACAGCTTCATCCATCTCATCGGCGATCGGGTCTGCGGGACGACGGAATCGGTGACGGCAGAAGCCTTAGCCTCCCGCGTCAGTCAGCAACTGGCCCAAGGGGGACTGGCACCTGCCATCAAGGCCCGCCTCAACCATCTGCGCCGCCAGTCCCTGCGAAATGCCTACTTGGCCCTGCGCATTTTAGAAGGGCGGGACGGCGTCCGCAAACGACTCGAACAGCATCGGAGGTCTCTATGATTGAATTTAAAAATGTATCCAAGGTCTACGACAATGGTTCCGTTGCCCTCGACCAGGTATCCCTTCAGATCGGTAAGGGCGAATTCGTCTTCGTCGTCGGCGCCAGCGGTGCCGGCAAGTCGACGCTGATCCGCCTCTTGTCTCATGAAGAACTGCCGACGAAAGGGTCTGTCTTCGTGAACGATATCGAAGTCAACCGCCTGGCCAAGAAGAGCGTGCCCTACCTGCGCCGTAAAATGGGCATCGTCTTCCAGGACTTCCGCCTCCTGCCGAATAAGACGGCTCAGGAAAATGTGGCCTTTGCCATGGAAGTCATCGAAGCACCGCGCCGCGTCATTCGCCGCCGGGTCCGCGAAGTCCTCGATCTGGTCGGCCTCATCGGCAAAGCCGACGCCCTGCCGAAAAACCTCAGCGGCGGGGAACAGCAGCGCGTAGCCATTGCCAGAGCCATCGTCAATCGGCCGCTCCTGCTCATTGCCGACGAACCGACAGGGAACCTCGATCCCGATACGTCCGAGGATATTATGGAAGTCTTTAAGAAAATCAACCACATGGGAACGACGGTCCTCATGGTAACCCATGACAAGACCTTAGTCGACATGA
Organism: Megasphaera massiliensis; assembly: GCF_036305205.1. NCBI lineage: Bacteria > Bacillati > Bacillota > Negativicutes > Veillonellales > Veillonellaceae > Megasphaera > Megasphaera massiliensis. Next base: position 13,695 of record NZ_JAXIXE010000016.1, on the reverse strand, counting down.
TGAATAAACGCGTCATCGAATTGGATGACGGCAAGGTCGTCCGTGACGAACAGCGAGGAGGATACGACGATGAAAATTAGAACCATGCACTACTACACCGTCGCTGCCTTCCAATCTTTTTGGCGCAACCGCTTCATGTCGGTGGCCTCTATTGCAACGGTCGCCATATCCCTGTTCATCTTGGGCATCTTCATGACCCTCGTGGCCAATCTCGACTATTTTGCTGAAAATCTCGAAAGCCAGGTTGAAATCACGGTCTACTTGAAAGACGGTGCCACCCAGGCTGACATCGACAGCGTCGCCCGCCGCCTTCAGGCCCTGCCCGACGTCAAGTCGGTCACCTTTACCGATAAGAATCAGGCCATGGAGATTTTAAAGGAACGCATGAAGGACCAACCGGGTATCCTCGACGCCCTGGAAGGGAAGAACCCCTTGCCGAGCTCTTATGAAGTGACCTTTACTCAGCCGGAAGCCGTCCGGCGGACGGCGGACATCGTCGCCGATTACCCGGAAGTTGAAGGGACGCATTATGGTCAGGAAATCATTGAACAGCTCTTTAAGATCACGACCATCATCCGTTGGGGCGGCATTGCCCTCATCGTCTTCTTGACCCTGGCCATGTTGTTCATCATTTCCAATACGATCCGCCTGACCGTCTTTGCCCGGCGTAAAGAAATCGCCATCATGAAATACGTCGGGGCGACGAATTGGTTCATCCGCTGGCCCTTCCTCTTAGAAGGTTTATTCCTGGGCTTTATCGGCGGCGTCATTGCCGACATCGCCCTTTATCAGTTCTACGACTTTGCCGTCGCGTCGATCCATGAGTCCCTGGCCTTCTTGCCGATGGTCAGCGTCTTTCCCTTTATGTACCGCACGGCAGGCGTCCTCTTGATCATCAGCATGGTCATCGGGGCCATTGGCAGTACCATTTCTCTGAAACGTTATATGAAGGTGTAATATGTTTAAAAAATACGTTATCCCGGTTGTCGTTGCCGCCTTATTGACGCCTAACTTCGCCGTCCTGGCCGAAGATGAAGACTTACAGAATCAGCTGTCGGACGTCCAGAACCGGATGGCGCAGGAAAGCGAGAAGAAGGCCCAGGCCGAAGCTGTCATCGGCAGTGTCAATGACAAGCTTTACGCCATCCAGCAGCAGCTCGAAGCGGCTCAGCGCGACTACCAGGCCGTAGCCAATGAATTGAAGGCGACGGAAGAAAAAATTGCCGCCACCCAGGCTGAACTGGAAAAGACAAGGGCCCGGCTCAAAGTCCGGGAAGGCGTCTTCACCAAGCGCGTCCGCGACATCTATATGCACGGCCAATTGAGCTATCTCGACGTCGTCCTCGGGGCCAAGGATTTCAGCGATTTCTCGAACCGCCTGGAATTACTGCGCCGCATCATCGACGCCGATATCACCTTGATTTCGGATATTCGTAAAGAACGGGCGGCTATCGAAACGGCTAAACAGGAACTGGAAACCCAGCGTGCCCGCCAGGCCGAGCTCCGCGACCAGGCAGCGGCCAAGCGCGATGAAATCGAAAGCCGCCGCAAGGAACAGCAGGCCATTCTCTATCAGGCTCAGAACGATAAGGCCGTGGCCGAACAGGCTTATAATGAATACCAGCAGTCGTCTCAGGCCATTGCCGAAATGCTGCGTCAGCGGGCAGCCGACCGGGCCGCTCAGGCGGCGGCAGCGGCGGCACAAGCCTCGTCCGGCGGCGGTGGCGGCAGTGACTACTACCAGCCGGTCAGCGGCTCAGGCGCCATGATCTGGCCGGTCAACGGCGTCGTCACCTCGCCTTACGGCTATCGGACCCATCCGATCTTCGGGACGACGATCTATCACAGCGGCATCGATATCGGCGTCGACTACGGGACGCCGGTCCACGCAGCCGACGGCGGTGTCGTTGTCGAAGCCGGCTGGATCAGCGGCTACGGCTATGCCGTCATCATCGACCACGGCAACGGCTTGTCGACCCTTTACGGCCACAATCAGGAACTGGCCGTCTCCGAAGGTCAGTCCGTCTCTCAGGGCCAGGTCATTGCCTACGCCGGTTCGACGGGCAACTCGACGGGCCCTCACGTCCACTTTGAAGTTCGTGCCAACGGCGATCCCGTCGACCCGTCGGCTTATTTGTAAGTGTTTTCACGGCAGTTTTGCCCCTTTCTCGCGGCCTTGATTTCCATAGAAGGAGATACCCATGAATAAACAAACTATACGCCGGGCTTGGGAAACCATTCGCCGGCCCCTGGCCTTCTTTTGCAGCGGTATGATCGTCATGATCCTGGCCGTCTTCGGTATGTTTTGGTACTATACGGGCCGAGGGACTGCCATGTTTGAATTTTTCCGCACCTTGGAAATCATCGAAAGCCATTATGCAGAAAATGTCGACCGCAGCGCCCTCTTTGACGGGGCTTTGAACGGCATGGTCAGCACCTTGGGGGACAAGCATTCGGTCTACCTCGGCGGCGAGTTGTATAAGGACTTTTCGGCCCAGATGAGCGGTACCTATGCCGGCATCGGCGTCTACATCGGCTCCACCGATGACGGCGTCCTCATCGCCGGTGTCATGGATGACAGTCCGGCAGCCGAAGCGGGACTCCAGCGCGGCGATATCTTGGTATCCATCGACGGGACGCCTGTCGACGGCAATAAGCTCGAAGACGTCTCCAAGCGTATCCGCGGCGCTGCCAATACCAGCGTCAATTTGGTCGTCCGCCGCGACGGAGAAGATAAGACCTTTACCGTCGAACGCCGTCAGATCCACGTCCCGACCGTGGCCGGCAAGATGATCGACGGTACCGACGTCGGCTATATCCGCATTGCCGTCTTCGGCGAAGGAACGGCCGATGACTTTACGAAAGAATATACGAAACTTCGCGAACAGGGGATGAAGAAGATGATCCTCGATCTGCGCGACAACCCCGGCGGCATCGTCGAACAGGCCGTAGGCGTGGCCAGCAACTTCGTCCCGCCAAACAGCACCATCGTCTCCTATACGGAACAAGACGGCAAAGTCGACCAGTATACGGCCCAGGGGACGGAAGACCTCATTCCCCTCGTGGTCCTAGTCAATGAAAATTCGGCCAGTGCGTCGGAAATCATTGCCGGTGCCGTCCAAGACATGCAGCTCGGCCCCATCGTCGGTGTCAAGACCTACGGCAAGGGCACGGTCCAAGGCGTCTTCCCCTTAAGCCAGCAGTCGGCCGTCAAGGTCACCGTGGCTAAGTATCGGACGACCAATGGCCGTGAAATCGACGGAGTCGGCATTGAACCGGACGTCGTCGTACCCCTTACGCCGTCGGATCCGACAGATACCCAGTTTGAAAAGGCCTTGGAAATTATCAAGGAAAAATGACTTTACAGATTGGCAAATATGATTTAAAATCTTATCGTAAAGAGTCTCATGACTTTTTCGTACCCTTTTCCTTTTCTTATAAGGGGGAGGGCAGTTAATTTTGATATTGATGGACAGATAGACAGGAGACATGGTATATGTATGCTGTGTCTCTTTCTATATCCCCATGTATTTTCATATGAGGTGACCTATGTTTATAGACAGAGCAAGAATTTTTGTACAGTCCGGCAAGGGCGGCGACGGCATGAGCAGTTTCCGCCATGAAAAGTTCGTCCCCAAGGGCGGACCGAACGGCGGTGACGGCGGCCAGGGCGGCAACGTCGTCCTCGTGGCGGACCGCAATGTCAACACCCTCGTCGACTTCCGTTTTCGCCGCCTGTTCAAGGCCAAGCCCGGCGGAAAGGGCGAAGGCAGCAATAAGTACGGCAGAAACGCCGAAGACTTATTGATCACCGTTCCTTTGGGAACGATCGTAAAAGATGAAGAATCGGGTCAGGTCATGGCCGACTTGTCGCGGGACGGCCAGCAGGCCATCGTCGCCAAGGGCGGCCGCGGCGGTCGGGGCAACTGGCATTTCAGAACGAGCGCCAACCGGACGCCGACCTTTGCCGAACGGGGCGAACCGGGGGAAGAACGGTGGCTGCGTTTGGAACTGAAGGTCTTGGCCGACGTCGGCCTCTTGGGCTATCCCAGCGTCGGCAAGTCGAGCATCCTGCGGAAAGTTTCGGCAGCCCAGCCGGAAGTAGCAGCCTATCACTTTACGACCCTCAATCCGATCCTCGGCGTCGTCGACCTGCCAGATCACCGCAGCTTCGTCATGGCCGACATTCCCGGCCTCATCGACGGAGCCAGTGAAGGCGTCGGCCTCGGTCACGACTTCCTGCGCCACATCGAACGGACGAAGATCCTCATTCACGTCCTCGACGTATCGGGCATGGAAGGCCGCGACCCCATCGACGACTATGAAAAGATCAACGCCGAACTTGCCAAATACAGCGAAAAACTGTCGCGCAAGCTCCAAATCGTAGCGGCCAATAAGATCGACCTCTTAGATGAAGATTCAGACGACCTCGAGCGCCTCATGGATTATATGGCGGCGAAGGGCATCGAAGTCTATCCCATTTGCGCCGTAAGCGGCGACGGCATGGACAAACTCTTAGAACGGGTCTGGACCCTCCTTGAAGAATACGTCGAAGAAGCCGACGAAACGACGGAAGAAGTCGTCTATAAGGCAGAGAACAAGCCGGACTTTGAAGTGACCCGCGATACGGACGGGGCCTTCGTCATCACCGGCGCCCGCATCGAAAACCTGGTCGCCATGACCAACTTCGACGACGACCAGTCCCTGCGCCGTTTCCAGCGTATCTGGCGCTATATGGAACTCGATAAGCTCCTCCAGGAACACGGCATCCAGGACGGCAATACGGTCCGCATTTACGCCATGGAATTTGAATATCACAAATAAAGGGAGACGTTATGAATAATAAAGACAGACAGCAGTTACGGGGGATGGCCAGCCTCATGCCGGCCGTCGTCCAAATCGGAAAGGACGGCTTAAGCGACGCCGTCATCGACAGTGCCAGAGCGGCCATTACGGCGCGGGAACTGATTAAGGCCCACGTCCTCAACAACGCCAACCTTCCGACGAAGGAAACGATGGAAGACTTGGCCGACATGCTCGGTGCCGAACTGATTCAGGTCATCGGCCACTACGGCATCTTATTTAAGAAGAAAGACAAGAAATCGAAATACGAATTTATTAAAGACTAGGACGTGAGGCATGGTGAACAGCAGACGCAGGGATTTTGACCACAAGAAGCGCATCGTCGTCAAGGTCGGATCCAGTACGATTTCCCATGGGACGGGCAAATTGAACTACCGCCGCATGGAGCATTTAGTACGAGAATTGGCAGATTTGCAGAATCAGGGAAAGGAAATGATCTTGGTCAGCTCCGGGGCGACCAATGCCGGTATGGCACCGCTCAACCTCGATCAAAGGCCGAAGTCGATTCGGGAAAAACAGGCCTTAGCCGCCGTCGGACAGGGCGTCCTCATGCATACGTATGAACGGCTGTTCCGCGAATACGGCCAAGTCGTCGGCCAGGTTCTCCTGACCCGCATGGACTCACAGGACCGCAGCAAATTCATGCACTCGCGAAATGCCCTCCTGACTATGATCGACATGGGCATCATTCCCATCATCAATGAAAACGACGTCGTCGCCGTCGATGAGTATAAAATCGGTGACAACGACACCCTGTCGGCCATGGTCAGCGGCCTCGTCGACGCCAATCTCTTGATCCTGTTATCGGACATCGACGGCCTCTATACGGACAATCCCCGAACCCATGCCGATGCGAAAATCATTTCCTACGTCGATAATATCGATAAGCATATCTACGACATCGCCGGTGACGCTGGATCCTCCATGGGGACGGGCGGCATGTATACCAAAATCCAGGCCGCTGCCATCGCTACCGCTGCCGACGTCGATATGGTCATCGCATCGGGGAGCGAAGACGACATCGTCAGCCGCATCTGTGCCGGAGAAGACGTGGGGACCTTGTTTAAAGCGAAAGAAACGCCGCTCCACTCGAAGAAGCGCTGGCTCGTTTCGGGCAGCAAGGCGACGGGAAAACTCCTCGTCGACAAGGGCTGCCGCGACGCCATCCTCGACAAGGGGTCGAGCCTCCTTCCTGTTGGCATCATCGGGGTCGAAGGCTTCTTTGAAGAAGGGGACATCGTCAGCGTCGTCTACGACGGATTGACCATTGCCAAGGGCATTTCCAACTACGGCAGCGTCCACATCAACGCCATCAAAGGCCGACGGTCGGCGGATATCGCCGACATTCTCGGCCACAACGGCATCTTTGACGAAGTCATCCACCGCGATAACCTGGTCGTCATGTATTAGAAAGGGGTTTTTCCCATGATATCTGAAGTATACCGCAAGGGCCGCGATGCCAAAGACGCGTCGTACGTCCTGCAAACGGCCGGGACCGACGTCAAGAATAAGGCCCTGGCTTATATCGCTGAGGCCCTCTTGACCCATTGCGAGGACATCCTGTCGGCCAACGCCGAAGATGTGAAGCGGGCTGAGGAAAAGGGGATGGCGCCGGCCATGGTCGACCGCCTGACTTTGACCAAAGAACGGATTGCCGCCATGGCAGAAGGCGTTCGCCAGGTCATCGACCTTCCCGACCCGTCCGGCGTCGTCCTCGATGAATTCCGCCGTCCCAACGGCCTTTTCATCAAAAAGGTCAGCGTCCCCTTAGGGGTCATTGCGATCATCTTCGAATCGCGGCCCAACGTCACCGTCGACGCAGCGGCCCTTTGCATCAAATCGGGCAACGCCTGCGTCCTTCGCGGCGGCAGTGAAGCCATCGCTTCCAATACGGCCTTGACCGCCGTCATCCGGGAAGGGCTGAAAGCAGCCGGCCTTCCGGAAAACAGCGTCAACATCCTTGAAAATACCGACCGGGCCCTGGTCAAAGAGCTCCTTACCTTACGGGGCTTCATCGATTTGGCCATTCCCCGCGGCGGCGCCGGCCTCATCCGCATGGTCGTCGATACGGCTACCGTTCCCTGCATCGAAACGGGAAGCGGCGTTTGCCACGTCTACGTCGATAAGGATGCCGATCTTTCCATGGCCGTCAAGATCGTCGAAAACGCCAAGGTATCGCGGCCGTCGACGTGCAACGCCATGGAAACCCTCTTGGTCCACCGCGACGTAGCCAGGGAATTTTTAGAAATGTTAGCGCCGGTCATGGATTCCGATGCCGTCGAGCTCCGCGGCGACGATGAAGCCCGGGCCGTCCGTGCCATGAAGGCCGCCGATGACGACGACTGGGCGACGGAATACAACAGCCTCATCATGTCCGTTAAAGTCGTCGGCTCTCTCGACGAAGCCCTGAATCACATCCGCCGCTTCAGCACCCATCATTCGGAAGCCATCGTCACAGGAAATCCGGACACGGCGAAAGCCTTCCAGAAGGCTGTCGATTCGGCTGCCGTCTACGTCAATGCCTCGACGCGCTTTACGGACGGCTTTGAATTCGGCTTTGGCGCCGAAATCGGCATCAGCACACAGAAACTGCACGTCCGCGGCCCCATGGGCCTTACCGCTTTGGTCTCGTATAAATACCTCATCGACGGCCAAGGCCAGATCCGCTGATGCTGCGCTTCCTTCGCGGTTACGGGCGGACCCTTCGCCAATATGCCGCCTCACCGAAGACCCGTTTTGAATACCGACACTATGCCAAGTTTTTATTGCTTTATGCGTTAGCCGTAGCTATCGCCTGGGGAGGAATCTATTTGTACCATGGAAATCACTAGGCTCGGCGTCATGGGAGGGACCTTTAATCCCATCCACTTAGGACACCTCATGATCGCCGAAGAAGCGCGTCAGGCCTTTCACCTGAAGAAGGTCCTGTTCGTGCCGTCGTACATTACACCCAATAAGGATGTCTGCGGTGCGACAGCCGAGCAGCGATTGGCCATGACGCGACTGGCTACGGCCGATAACCCGTACTTTACCGTCAGCGATATGGAGATGCGCCGCCGGGGCAATTCCTATACGGTCGATACGCTGCGGCTTTTAAAAGAAATATACGGCCCGTCGCACAGCCTGTATTTCATCTCGGGGACCGATACGATCCACGACCTGCACAACTGGAACAATCCGGAAGAAATCCTCAGCCTGTGCCAGTTTATCGGTGCGACCCGGCCGGACGGCTCGGAACAGATCGATTCCATCATCTCGTCCTTTGGCGAGCTGGGAAAAAACATCCTCAAACTGCCCGTGCCGACCATGGAAATCTCTTCGACAGAACTCCGGCGCCGCATCCGCCTGGGCCTGTCCGTCCGCTATATGATGCCTTCGGCAGTCGTCGAATACATCAGAAAAAATGGAGTATATCAATGTACAACGAAGAATTCAAAGATGCCATTAAAGCAGATTTAAAAAAATCCCTGACGCCCGGTCGCTATACCCATGTCCTCGGCGTGGCCGCAGCGGCCCGGCACTTAGCCGGCCTCTATGGCAGTGATGCCGATGCGGCAGAAGTGGCTGCCCTCCTTCATGATGCGGCGAAACAAAAGCCCCTCGAAGAGATGCAGGCCTTAGCCGGCCGTTCCTTTACGGATCTTCCGGCGCCCGTCTTTAACATCGGCAGCCTCCTCCACGGCTATGCCGCCGTGACCCTGGCCCGGGAACAGTACGGCATTGACGATCCCGATATCCTCTCGGCCATTGCCCATCACACGACGGGGGCCGAAACCATGGGGAAGCTCGAAAAGATCATCTTCATGGCCGACTATATCGAAGTGAACCGCGACTTTGACGGCGTCGAAGCGCTGCGTCAGGCCGCCGAACGGGACCTTAACGAAGCCGTCCTCTTAGGCTACGATTCGACGATCCGCCACCTCCTCGATCAGAAGAAACCGATTTTCATCGGTACGGTCGTCAACCGCAACGCCCACATCAGCGCCATGATGAAAGCGGCAGCGAGGAAGGCCGGCCGATGACACGAGAAAAGAGAAGAAGAATCTTAAACCGCATTTTAGCCGTCGTCGCCGCCGTGGCGATTTTCCTGGCCTGCCGCTCGGCCTATGTTCATTTCACCAGTCCCGAAACGCAGCCCGAAGGGCCCGATACGACGCCGGCCGGCAGCAACGACTTCGTCCAGACCAGCCCCGATAAGCCGCTCTACGTCCTGCTCATCGGTACGGACGGAGAAAATCCCCAGCAGGCCAACTTCGTCGGTGTCGCCGCCATCAACAAGGACAAGAAGCACATCGACCTCATCATGCTGCCGGACGATACGAAAATCGAAGGGCGCAAGGAAAAGGGGATACAAGAACTGCAGGACGTCTACACCGAAGGCGGCATCAGCCTGGTGCGGGCCGTCGTGGAAGACATTTTCCACATTCCCATTCCCTACTACGCAGCCTTTACGCCGGAATCCTTCGCCAAGATGATCGACATGAACGGCGGCGTGCCCCTGTACGTCGAAAAGAACATGTACCACGGCGATGCAGCCGGCGAAACGGACATCAACATCTTCCAGGGCTACCAGACCCTCGACGGCAAGGACGCCACGGGGTATATGCGCTACCTCGACAGCAACGGCTACGTGTCGCGGACCCAGCGCCAGGAACGGTTCATCAAGAACTTCTACGAAGACCGGCAAAAGGACTTCGGCCTGAGCAACGCCTTCTTCATGTACCGCCTGTGGCACAACGTCGATTCCAATATCCCGGCCAAGGACATGGCCGAACTGGCCTTTGACTTCCGCAGCGTCACGGCCGACAACATCAACTTCTATATCCTGCCCGGCGAAATGGCTCCGGGCGGTAAGAACGGCGACAATAAATATTACTGGACCTACGACCCGGTCGAAGTCCAAAAAGTCATCGGTCGGACGAACAACGCCATCTCGGCAGCGCCCAAGCCCGATGATGCCTAACCTTACATTCGTATAAAAAAGGAGACTTTTCATATATGCCAATTACCATGAAACCCGCCAACGCGGAACCGATGAAAGAATTATCCCCTTATGAAATCGTCTGCGCCGCAGCCGACGACAAGAAAGCCTGGGACATCACCGTCCTCGATATCAAGGAGTCGTCCCTCATGGCCGACTACTTCGTCATCTGCAGTGCCCGCAACAACCGCCAGACCCAGAGTATTGCCGACAACATTGAAGAACAGATGGAACAGAAGGGCTATCCCATCCTCCACGTCGAAGGCTACCGTGAAGGCAAGTGGATCCTCATCGACGCCGGTGAAGTCATTGCCCACGTCTTCGTCGAACAGGAACGCCAGTACTACGATCTGGAAAACTTGTGGGCCGACGCACCGCGAATCGACTATGAAGGTGAATAATATGACGACACTTCAAGAAAACAGTATTGCTACCCTCGAAGTCCTGCGCCAAAGCGAAATGGGTGCCTTTTTGGACGGCGGCACGGGCAATACCAACGACGACATCCTCCTCCATATCAATCAGCAGACGGAAGAGGTCCATATCGGCGATGCCGTGACGGTATTCCTGTACCACGACCCGTCGGGACGCCTGACGGCCTCCATGCGCCTGCCCAAGATTAAGATCGGTCAGATCGGCTATGCACCGGTCATCAATACGACCCGCTTCGGAGCCTTCGTCGACGTCGGTACCGAACGCGGCATCTTCATGCCCTTTGCTGAAATGAAAGGCCGCCCCAAAGAAGGGGAATACGTCTGGGTCAAGCTCTATGAAGACAAGTCCCACCGCCTGGCCGTATCGATGGAAGTCGAAGATGAAATGCGCCGGGCGTCGAGAGCGGCGACGGACGCTAAGGTCGGCGACTGGGTCGAAGGGGCCATTTACAACATGACCGACCAAGGGGCCTACCTCATGACCCGCGAACGGTGGATCGCCTTTTTGCACCGCAGCGAATTCAACGGCCCCATCCTCATCGGACAGATGATAAAGGGCCGGATTACCTTCCTGCGCGAAGACGGGCGCATCAACATTTCCCTGCGCCAGACGAAAGAAAATGCCATCAACCCCGATGCCGAGAAGATCTTGCAGTTCCTCGAACAGCGCAAGGGCAAGATGCCCTATGGCGACAAGACGGCACCGGCCGTCATCAAGGCCAAATTCGGCCTCAGCAAGGCTGCTTTTAAACGGGCCTTGGGCCATCTCATGAAAGAACAGAAAGTCCGCCAGGAAGAAGGCTGGACCTATTTAGAAACGGAAAGTGAAACGAAATAGATGAGAAGCTCCCCATTGCGCGGGAGCTTTTCTGTCGTTCCGGGCTTTTTTTGACGGAGTAGAGAAGAAGGTGTACAGAAAAAAACGAATCTGTCCTATTTACAGAAGGAGTAATATACTCTAAAATAGAGTACAGATTAATCATAACCATACATTGGCCAATGTGTGAATTCTGTACCCGTGAGGAGGATTTCACATGCATTCATCATCTATGGAACAAAAGGCACCGGTTTTTTCGGCTGCCAATCTCTGTTATGCTGCCGTCTTAACGGCCCTGGTCTTTATCCTGACTTTCGTACCGCGCATCCCCATTCCCTTGGGCTATGCCCATCTCGGTGATGCCGTCATCTTTGCGTCTGTCCTGTTCAGTTCGCGCCGTCAGGCGGCGGCTGCAGCTTCCATCGGTTCGGCCTTGTCCGACCTGATCGGCGGGTTTCCCATTTGGATCGTGCCGACCCTGATCATTAAATTCGTCATGGTCGAAGCCGTCTTTTGGGTCGTTCGCCCCGATAAGGAACCGTGGAAACTGACATCCCTCAAGGTCTTTTTGGGCTTCCTCTTATCGGCCGTCTGGATGGTCGTTTCCTATACGGCAGCCGGCGGTCTCCTCTACGGCAGCTTAGAAGCCGGCCTTACCATGGTGCCCGGCCTCATCGGGGAAGGGATCGTCAACATGGCTGCTGCTTACGCCATCGCTGCTTGTTTCATGAGAGTCCCGTTCCGTGGTTATGGTTACAACCTGAAAAGATAAGGAATGATTCTCTATGCATCAAAAAAAGTTGGCCCTGGTCAATGACGTAACCGGCTACGGCCGCTGCAGCATCGCCGTGGCCCTGCCCATCGTGTCGGCCTTAAAGGTACAAGGCTGTATCCTGCCGACGGCGATCCTTTCCGTTCACACCGGCTTTCACGATTACTACCTCGACGACTATACGGACCGCATGACGCCTTATATCGACAGTTGGAAGAAAAATAAGCTGACCTTCGACGGCATCAGCACGGGTTTTCTCGGCTCGGTCCGCCAGATCGACATGGTCCTCGATTTTCTGCACGACTTCAAAGGACCGGATACGAAGGTCATCGTCGACCCCGTCATGGGAGACAATGGCCGCATCTATTCGTCTTATACCCAGGAAATGTGCGACGATATGCGGCGCCTTCTCACCGATGCCGATGTCCTGACGCCGAACCTGACCGAAGCCTGTGAGCTCTTGGGGCGGCCTTACCGGCCCTCGAGCGACTTATCTGACGATGACTTTTCCGATATGGCCAAGGCCTTGGCCGACAAGGGACCGCAGGGCGTCGTCCTGACCGGTATCCACCGCGGTTCGTACATTGGAAACTTCATTTACGATCACGGCCAAACGTCGTGGGTCAAGACGAAAAAAATCGGCAGCGACCGCAGCGGCACGGGCGACGTCTTCACGGCCATCGTCTCGGCCTCTGTCGTTCGCGGAGAAGGCCTTGAAGAAGCCGTACAAAAAGCGGCCGACTTCATCTGCAAGGTCATGGAATACACAGAGACCTTAGATCTTCCGCACAACGCCGGCCTTGCGTTTGAAGAATATTTGACGACATTACAATAAAAGGGGATAGCATCATGATCGTTTATACCGTAGTAGGACAAGGACAATACGTCGATTTAAAAGACGACCGGGCATTACAGAAAGAAAGCCCGTGGAGCATGTACGTCAATCTGACCAATCGCTGCACCTGTTCGTGCACCTTCTGCCTGCGCTCGATGAAGAAGATGGCTGAAGACGAAACGCTGTGGCTGAAACAAGAACCGACCGTCGATGAAGTCAAAAAAGAACTCGACGGGGCCCCTTGGGACCGTATCAACGAAGTCGTCTTCTGTGGGTTCGGCGAACCGACGGAACGCCTGGAAGACTTGAAAACCCTTCTGGCATACGTTAAAGAAAAGCACCCGACGGTCAAGACGCGGCTCAACACCAACGGCCTGTCCGATTTGGACTACGGTCGGCCGACGGCACCGGACTTTGGCGGCGGCATCCTCGATACCATTTCCATCAGCATGAACGCCTCCAACAAAGAACGGTATCTCGAACTGACGCGGAGCAAATTCGGCCTGCCGTCCTTCGATGCCATGCTGAACTTTGCCGTCAGCTGCAAACAGTACGTGAAAAACGTCGTCCTCACCGTCGTCGATAAAGTCGAAGACAGTGAAGAAATCAAAAAATGCCGGGCCATCTGTGACGACTTGGGGCTGACCTTACGTGTCCGGGTCTACGAAGATAAATAGAGAATACGACCATCATACACAAAAGCTGTCTCATCAGAGGCGGCTTTTTGGCGTATAGAAGCTATACGATGGGCTCTATCGCGGAGTCCGGACGGAATGTTCACCCCATTTCGAGGACGGTTCGCGGCACGGTACCGAAACACGACGAAGACGAAAAAAGAGCTCTCACAATCGATTGAACTGCTACCCGTCAAGTAGACACTCGAAAAAACATAAATAGATTTTGTTTCTGCCACCGGTTTCCGGTGGCAGTTTTTTATGCTGCCAGCCAATAGCTGGCATGTTTTTCCATTGGCGTTACTACTCCCAGATTTCT